>JBILVQ010000275.1:0-4137 GCA_044370375.1 Bacteroidia bacterium | reverse complement strand
TTTCACCAGGTTTCTTTCCTTCCTCAGATATAGGAATTCCGGTGAGGAATTTTGGTATCAGCAAATAAGAACCAAGAGCGGTTCCTGCTACAGAAAGAAAGTCTTTTCTTTTCATATTCGCTGATTAAGATATTTGGTAATCGGGGGTTTGCATGCAATACTCCACCAAACGCAAAACGGCCGCATCAGCGCCTGGAAGCGATGGGTCAAAATCATATTTCATGATTTCTTCCATATCATCCTTTAGGTGCTCAGCATTTTCAAAGATTAATTGCGACAAAACAAATTGGATTATCTCCTTATTGTTTCGCAAATTCTTATTCCAAAAAAAGAAGGGAGAAAAAGGACTAAAGGCCCTGCTCATCACATCAGGGTCATCGGTTGTATCATTTCTTTTCAATGATTTAAGCGGATACTCCCCTTTACAGGCAAACTGACAAAAAGAATTTCTTTGAATTAACTTCTGAACATCAAGCCAGGAGCGCCCTCCATCCCATCCCTTTACATTAGGAGGATTAAACAATTCGAATTGTTGCTGGCGAAGAAAAGATACAGCAACGAGAGGAGGAATTTTGTTAATGCTGAGGGCCTGTGCTGTGGATAACAAGAAAGTAATCGGGTCTTTAATTTTGCTGCCTTGTGAATTTAAAAAAGCCGGTTCATTCAAGAGAGCGGTAAGTACCGGTTTTAATTCAAAATTCTCCTTTACCAACAGTTGATGAAACTTATTGATGAGTGCAGCATCGGGATCATCGCTGATAAAATGGATGAGTAATTTTTTTGCCAATAACTTTCCCATGGCCGGTTGAAGAAAAATTTCATCGACCAAACTGTTTACCTCAAAAGGAAAAGATTTACCAAAAAGAGTTTTCATACCGTTGTTACGCCATTTTTCTACGTAACGACCACCCTGGTCACCGGGCGCTAATCCGGCCAGTGCTGCTGCTGCATTGCTGATATCTGTTTCAGAATAATTTCCAATACCGAGGGTAAACAACTCTAATAATTCACGTCCTAAATTCTCATTAGGCGTTTTCAATTTATTTTGATGATTATCGAGGTAAATTAACATGGCATTGTTGTGCAATACCTTTTTGGTTAACTCCTTAAAATTTCCAAAAGCATTTTCGCGAAACAATTGATTTTGCTCATACATTAAATAGCTCAATTTTACCTTTTGGTAGCTACTTACGAAATGATTGTGCAGGAAGAGTGTCATTTTTTCGCGCAGCACCTGTTCTTCCGAAAACATTTTTTGCAACCACCAATACTGCAATTTCCACAATCGGCCGGCTTCTACTTTTCGCAAACGTTTAATATTTTCGGGTGTTTCCTTTCTTATTTCACGTGCCTGATCGAGTGTTTTAGGAGCATCGATTAAGAAATCGGGCATTGGCTCGGCTATGGGAGCATTGAATTGATTTTTGACCCAATGGCTCAAACCTGATTGGCGCATTGTTGCAGCATGTTTGGCCGTAAAGCCTAAGCGAATTGAATAATGCACGAATGGGTCCATTCTTTTCTATTGTATTTTTAGGACTTCCTTTCTAAAGAATGGTTTAAATCATTAATGGAAAAGAATTACTTTTTTCTTAACAACTTATGCTCTCCTTGGCACAGAAGGTAATAACCCTTGGTGGCAAGTTTGGTAGAAGATATGATTTCATGGCCCGAAAAATTATTAAATCCCGGTCAATCACCTATATTCCATTCACATCAAACAAACGAAGGGAAACATTTTGGTCCTTGTTGGCCTCTGATTACAGCGAAAGGGTTTGAAAAAACAAGGTCAACAAGGGGACCAAAAATTTCACGGGCTCTAAACAAGCATCAGGAAAACATGTTCCACTTTAGTACGTCATCTTCCTTGATGTCTTTCAAAGCTGATTTGCCAATCAACAAATTGATATCTTTAGGACTGATGCCGGAAGCAGGTCGCTTCCAGGTGAGATGATCGAATGTAACAACCTCGCCTTGCTGAATATCCTTTAGGGCCACCAAACTTCTTCTTGCATTGGCACGGGACTTTGATTCACTATCGAGTGGTTTTTTATCGAAGCTTCCAAGTACTTTAAAGGTAAAGTCCATTTCATTCCAAAAATGCTTCATATCATTTTTGTCCATGGCATGATAATGATCATTTCCCGGTAGGGTTTTATCGTGGGTAAAATGCTTTTCAAGCACAGCAGCACCAAGTAAGGTAGCAATTTTTAGCACCTCCATTTTTCCGGGGAGTGTATGATCAGAATAACCGGGGATGGTATTTTCGAAAACTCTTTTTTGATGAAGAATCATGCCGAGGTTGGCGAAGTCATCGGGTGTTGGATAATTGAGAATGCAATGCATCAGCACTACTTGATTGCCATATTTGGCGATGGTTTCGAGTGCCTGTTGAATTTCATACAAGTAAGAAGAACCGGTACTTAAAATAATGGGCTTACCGAATTTGCATTGATGTTCGATAAAAGGAAGGTTGGTTATATCAGAAGAAGAAATTTTATAAACCGGCATCAAATCGTTGAGGAAATTGGCCGACTCCACATCAAAAGGCGTTGACATAAATTCAATACCCGCCTTATCGCAATGAACCTTCAAAGCCTCGTACTCATTCTTCCAGAAATTATCATATTTCTTAAAAAGTTCGAATTGACTTTGGGTGGGTTCTTTGGTGATATCCCAATAATAGGGACTGTCTTTGGAGGCAATGGTTTCAGCCTTGTACGATTGGAATTTGATGGCCTGGGCACCGCCTTCAGCAGCTTCATCGATCAAGCGTTTGGCAAGTTCCATTGAACCTTCGTGGTTTACGCCTGCTTCGGCAATCACGTAGGGGCGATTGATAATTTTTGGGTTGTAGTTGTTTAGAAATTGAATGATGCTCATGGTAAAAAATGAGTTTCAAAGGTAAGAAAGGTTCTTAAAAAAACTGAATAATCCATGATAGGATTTATGAAGGATCGAAAAAAAAACACCGAATCAAGGGTTGATTCGGTGTTTCATTGAATGTCGCGATTATGCTGGTTCTTCAGGTTTGGGGACACTTCCCTCCTGCTTTTCTGGACCTTTTAAATAGGTTGGAAGATTTAGTCCTGCCATGTTGAACAAATCATTCAATGGAGGAACGGTTTTCATCATCCCTGAAACAAAATTAGCGGTTGTGGTTTGTCCGTTTTCTCCGCTGCCATTGGCAGAATCCCAAACCGTGATTTTATCAATCTTAATATTCTTCACCGCCTCAACTTGTGTTTTCACCAATTCAGGTAATTTTTCAATGAGCAATAACTGGAAAGCTTTGTTAGGATCGCCACCTGCGGCTTCTACCACTTTACGATAACCTTCCGCTTGTTTGGTAAGGATTTCGAATAGACCACGAGCTTCCGCATCCATCTTGGCAAAAATGGCATCTGCTTCTCCTTTTGCGTTCACCCTGATTTGTTCTGCATTGGCTTCTGCTTCAATGATGGCGCGTCTTTTGGCAATTTCGGCAGGAACCACCACGTTGGCAATTTGGGTAGATCTTTCCCTTTCAGAACGCGCTAATTCGGCCTTTTGTTCTGCCGAATAGGCTTCTTCCAGGGCTTTCGCTTGTTGCACTTTCTCGGCAGAAATGGCAATTCTCAGGGCTTCTGCTTCTTTTTCTCTTCTTTGCGCATCAGAAGTAGCAATGCTGATTTTGGCTTCATTCTCACCTTTTACCGCAATGGCATTGGCTTCAGAAATTTTCACCCTGGTATCTCTTTCTGCTTCAGCTTTACCAATGGCTTCGTCCTTTACAGCAGAGGCAATGCTAATTTCCTTGTCCTTTTGGGTAATGGCAATTTTTACATCCCGGTCGCGGTGCGTTTCTGCGATTTGCGTATCCTTTTCGCGATCGGCCATTGCCTTTCCTGTTTCACCAATTTTCTCTTGTTCGGCAACACTGATTTTGGCTTCGTTGATGGCCTTTGCCGCTGCCTCTTTACCAAGGGCTTCGATATAACCGGATTCATCCTTAATATCGGTAACGTTTACGTTGATTAATTTCAAACCAATTTTCTTTAACTCAGAATCAACGTTTTTAGAGATGTTATCTAAGAACTTATCGCGATCGGAATTAATCTCTTCAATGGTCATGGTAGCGATAACCAAACGCAACTG
>JBILVQ010000274.1:0-4145 GCA_044370375.1 Bacteroidia bacterium | reverse complement strand
GGGTTTCTGACATTTTCATTTTAATGGCATTCTCGATTTCTGACCGCATGCCTGAATGCATATCCTTGGCGAAATATTTTGAGCACACATCGGCAGATGCTGATCGGAAGACATTCGATATAATGGATTCATATTTCAATCCGATGCTCCTAATGACCTTTGGCACGCTGTTTTGATCTATTCTGTAAAGGATGGATATTTGTGCGACTACACTTAATCCTTCTTTGCTGGGTAAGCTGAGCGATAGTTCAATATCGTTTATTTGTATATTCGTTTTAATTACTCTTGTTGTAAATGGGTTAAACCAAACAGCACCTTGTGTATGACTTTTATCTGATAAATTACCAAGTTTTTGTTTTACTCCTACTTCTCCAGGCCTTATTATAGCGCAACTTGCGAATGAAATAGAAATAATAGCAGCTGAGATAATGCTTAATTTTTTCATGGTTTCAGTTTTAGTTTATGCTGCAAAATTCTGAATTCCCATTCATAATGTTTTATTTATCTTTGTAATGAAAATAATAAAATAAATTTATGATTTTGCGATTAATCATAAATTTGTTAAATAATAATAATTATTTTAAACCCTATCAGGAATCAAAAAAAATAGGGTTCCTTGATTTTTTTAAGGACTTACCAAATGAATTCCCACCTGAAAATAGAGGGCACCACTCAGTTCATTGATCATCGCATAATTTTGTGTTCCGAAAAAGCCCCTGAAAAATTCTTTTCCATCATTTGTAAGGTAATCGGCATTATAGGAGTAGTTGTAACGATATCCTGCCTGCAAACTGCCCCATATAAATCCAAATAATTTCTTTTGAAATTCGGCTCTCAATCTAAGCTCACCTCTTCTTAATTCCAGGCTTTTATTCGGATCTGACAAACCATTTAACCGATACGTTTGTCCCTCTAATTCATAACCTACAAGCAATAAATTTCCGGGATTGAAATTTTTTCGAACATGGGCCCGGGCTGGAAAAAGAATTTCTGTACCCCATTTCCTGCTCGAGGAAGTCCAGTTGTACAAAATAATAGGAATGTAGTTTAATTCGCCCACCCTATAGGTTCTGGATATACCAATGGCCCATTGTTTTCTATCGGATGGTCTTTTGCCCCATAACAGAGCGGCAGAATACCGTAGGTACTTTAGGGCCTGAGGCTGAGCGAAAGAATAGTTTCCATTTAAATCAGCTGATCCTTGAAATATAATAAATTGTTTTTCATTCAAAGGCTTATAAAGCATTGTATGTAAGCCTGTTGTTTTTAATCCTTTTTGAATTTCATCTATGCTTAAATTACTTTCTGTACCATACAATGTTCTGTTCTTAACTTGATAATTGACATCCCAATAATTAATACCGAGCTGCCAAAGAATATTGTTTTTTGAAATGACCGGAATATTGGCAAACAATCGCAAACCACCAACATAATTCAAATCAGCCTTTTCATTAATGATGCCTTCGGTTGCATCGGGTGCATAAGCTCCTATTTCTGAAACCGACAATGAGTGCGGAAGTTGGGCATCAAAAGCCACTGAAATGAACTTCTGCGGACTTAAATCAAAAATTTTTGGATTACAAAATACCTTGGATTTAGCATCTGAATAGGTTACATTTTCATATTCGCTAAAGTCTTCAACAATTGAATCTTGTTGGGAAAATAATAGGGTACTTTGAAGGCAAAAAATGCATAACAAATAGAGATATCTCATACAATTGAAGAATATTTACTTTCCCTTCACCATTAATCTTTTCCAAACATCGGTTCTGCCCAGGGCTTTAACTCCTACGTAACCTCTGATATCCAGGGTGTTTTCATCTTTCATTTTTATTACACAATTGTATAAACTGCCACTCTCCGGATCGTAAATGGTTCCTTCGGTCCATTCATCTTTTTCGGTATAAATAAAATCTTTAAGCAAACGGTATCCTTTTAGGGGAACCTTGCGCATTGATTCATCCGGATTGTTTTTATCCAACTTTTCAGCCTTCGTTGTAGGATCAATGGGTTCTTTTAACCATACAATCTTTCCATAGTACTTGGTGCCAATTTTTTCTATTTTAACTCTTGCCTTTCCATTGCTGGGTTCCCAAAGTCCAATAATCCGATCCCCCTCCAAGGAAGAAAAAGAAG
The DNA here is from genome assembly GCA_044370375.1 of Bacteroidia bacterium. Lineage (GTDB taxonomy): Bacteria > Bacteroidota > Bacteroidia > UBA4408 > UBA4408 > JBILVQ01. Next base: position 2,009 of record JBILVQ010000274.1, on the reverse strand, counting down.
TTAAAGTTAAAAACAAGAGTGCGGTTGCCAGTACTTTTTTGAATGTTATCATGGTATGATGTTTGGCTTTAATTTTTTATCGTTAATTGAAGCTCTAATTTCACTTCAAAAGAAATATTTGTTTCCATTTCTTTTAAAAAGTTAGCATCTAAAATCAGGGTTCCTCCTTCCAGAAAATAGGATGCTAGGTTTTGTTGCTCCTGTGCAACCGAAAGTTCAATACTTTCTTTTCCTTTCGGGAGAGGATTGATAAAGGCCAGCTTTTGCATGCTTTCCTTCTCACTAACCACCTGCAGTGTTAGATCTTCAATGTTTTGGGCAAGGGAATCAAGCAATACAGAAGCCTTCACTATTTTTAAATCTTTAAGCTGCTCCTGCTGATACCCTTTTTTTTGCAAAAAATCTTTTAGGTCTGAACCAATATTTCCTTGAAATGAATTCGGTCCTTCGAAATAGGGCCCTTCAGCGGATAAAGTTATTGGCGCAAGGACAAGGGTCTCTTCATTTTTTTTACCGCAAGAAAAAAATAAAAATAAAGCTGAAAGAAAAAATAAAATCCTGGTAATTTTTACTAACCTCATTGATGATGGCATTTTTAAAGTTTCGAGAGCAAAAAGTTTAAATGGAACAGGCATTCTTAATGGGTTGAATTTTATTAAGAATTCTACAAAAATAGAACGAAAAAATAATAAGTATCATTAATTATTGTTATGGAATATATAAAATAAATTTATGGATTAAATACTCACTCAAATACATAGCGCAATTTTTAAATAGTCCAAAAACATGTCCAATGATAAACTTCGAAGGACCTTTCTGAATCAGTTGTTTCTTTTCCCATTAATAATTGTTTGAAGCACTCTGTCCTTCCTTGAGAGAAGATGCTGGGGTGTGCCCCTTAGCATAAGGATGATGGACAAAAAATTTCGGAGGCGAATGAAAGCAAAGTTTATACAAGTCAGGATACAAACAATAAATCTTTCCTTGCAAAGGACAATGACCAAGACCTTTCATGATTCAGTGGTTTAAACGGAAAATTTTTTAAATCATTGTGTTGTCTTTAATTGAAAGAATTGGGTCCAAGTTAAGAAGAGGAACATCGAAAGAGACCAACCGAGAATGGTGACCTGCGAATTTTATTTCTTAAGTCAATGGTTTGTCTGTAAAGTGTTTATTGTCCCGGTTGTAGTGTTTTGCTGTATGCCTTAAAGCGTAATCAAAATTATTTTTTCTCATACTTCCAATTCCTCTTTTTCCCTTCTGCAATCCAATCCAGGGCAGTATTCATTCTTTTGATGCGGGTAGCTTCGGTCTTGGCTTCGGTGATCCATTGGATGTATTCGCGCTGACAAGCCACGCTCATACTGAGAAAATTTTGGTGAATTGGTTTTTCTTTTTTGAGCAATTTCATGAAATAGTCGGGAACGATCGGTGCTTCCTGCACTTTGGGTTTTGCTGTTTTGGGGAGAGATATTTCTTCATCGTTGAGTTTCATGGCTTCTTTGATGTAAGCCTTGAGAACACTAACGGGCGGGAGATCTTTGATGGAGGTAATTTTTCCTAATTGCCCCATTCCCTTGGCACCATTCTGCGCAAAGACTTTTTTGGGGTCCTTCATGATAGGCGCTTTCCAAAAGCCAAAAGAACAATGGTTTTGAAAGGCGCCCATGTGGCAAAGCATTTTGCCTTTATAATCAAAGAAGGGCTTGCTCCACTTGATTTTTTCCTCCACATCAGGACAAGTCTGATGAACGATTATGCGGATATGATCGAGTATTTCCTGCGCGAAGGGTTTGGCCTTTAGAATGTATTGATCAATGGCAGGGGTGTAGTTAGCCATGTATAAAATTTGATGGGTAAAAATATAGAATTTTAAAGTCGGGTCTTTAGACAATACGAGAAAATGTTTGATGCAAAAAAACAATGATTTGATGGAGAGAACCAATATTTTAGTTTGTAACCAAGCCTTAGCCCTCAATAAAAACCTTCACCCTCCCAGCCTTGAAAGG
>JBILVQ010000273.1:0-4158 GCA_044370375.1 Bacteroidia bacterium | reverse complement strand
TCATCAACTCCGCAATGGTACATTTGTCCTTCTTTGTCGGGCAATTGTCCGGTACCATAACCTGAATCTGCATTGACAAGAATGGGCGGTTGTATTTCTTTATAGCCCGCGCGTGTTGCTTTATCCAGAAAGTAATTGATCAGGGCTCTTTGCAATCTTGCGCCTTTACCTTTGTAAACAGGAAAGCCGGCACCGGTAATTTTTACGCCAAGTTCAAAATCGATGATATCGTATTTGCTTGTTAACTCCCAATGTGGAAGCGCATTTTCAGCCAATTCAGGTAGTTGTGCCTCCAGGTGTACAACCTCGTTGTCTTCAGGAGTTTTTCCCGGTTTTACTAAGTCGTGCGGAAGGTTAGGCAGTAAAACCAACAATTGTTGTACTTCTTTTTCCAGTTGGTCAAGGTTAGCCTGCTTGGGTTTTGCTGCTTCTTTGAGTTCGGCCGAACGGTTTTTTAAGTCGCCTGCTTCCGCGGCTTTTCCCGACTTAAACAATTCGCCAATACGGGCCGCGAGTTGATTCGATTCGGCCAAAATTTCTTCCAATTCTGCCTGTTGTTTTTTGCGCAGCTGATCTTTTTCAATAATCTCATCTACCAGGTGCAAGGCACCAAAGTTTTTTTTCTTTAATTTCTCAATTACCAATTCTTTTTGGTCGCGTAATAATTGTGCTTGCAGCATTTTTCAGAATTTTCTTTACAACAAATTTAAGGGATGAAGGCTGAATAAACCAGCCAAAAAAAGAAAAATCTTTCTGTGGGGACAGAAAGATTTTTCAAAAGCTAAACAAAAGTTTAAGATTAAGCTTCTGCTTCTATCGGAACAACAGAAACAAAACTCTTGTTATCTGTGCGTTTGCGGAATTCAACCTGTCCGTCAACCAGTGCAAACAAGGTATGATCTTTACCAATACCTACGTTTTTACCCGGATGATGTTTGGTGCCTCTCTGACGAACAATAATGTTGCCGGCAATGGCAGCCTGACCGCCAAATATTTTTACGCCAAGTCTTTTACTGTGGGATTCCCTTCCGTTCTTGGAACTACCGGCTCCTTTTTTATGTGCCATGGATGAAAATAATTAAGCGTTAATACTTTCGATTTGAATTTGGGTTAAAGCCTGACGGTGACCGTTCAACTTCTGATAACCTTTTCTACGTTTTTTCTTAAAAACGATTACCTTATCACCTTTCAGATGACTAAGGACTTTTGCGGTAACCTTGGCTCCGCTGATAACCGGGGCGCCAACAGACACTTTTCCGTTGTTATCTATCAGCAACACTTTATCAAAATTAACTTTTGAATCAACTGCTGCCTCCAGACGATGAACGTAAACTTTCAGGTCTTTTTGGACTTTAAATTGCTGCCCGGCTATGTCTACAATTGCGTACATAGTGTTTTTTTGTTAGGGGTGGCAAAAGTAAAAAAAAATCTCCTAAAAAAGAAATCCTAAAAACGATATCCGCCTCCAATGTTAAACATATAGGGCGGTCCTGCTCCTAATTCGCAGTAAATCAATATTTTATTAGTAAAAACAAATTTTCCGCCTACCAAAAATTGGTGCATGTACATGTGAAAAAAGTTCTCCCCGGCAAAACTGCCACTCGAGCCATTCGACAAGGAAAACATATCGTAGCCAATTCTGGCCCCAAAATAAAAATCAAGCTTGTCGTTTTCTTTGTTGGTGTGGAGTAATGCCCTTATTCCCAAATTGTTACGTAAAACTCCTGCCGAAATATTGCTGCCTTTGCTCGTGTCGGTAATTGTAATGCGCTGAAAACCATAGCCTAAGCCGGCAGTAAAATGCCTGCCAACCCATAAATCCCCCGTAACATTGAAAATTGGTGAAACCTTGGTCTCAAATCCCGTCCCAAATATGCTTTCGGTGAAATTAAAAAGGTTAATCCCAATACCCCCATGCAAATCTAACGGAGTCTTTTGTGGCTTTAAATCATTGCGCTGCGCATGAACCAACCCTTGTCCACAAAAGAACAAACAAACCAAGAACCGGAAAACAAATCTATTTTTCATTCTCCAAGATTAAAATGATGAACGTATCCAACCGCAAAATAATAAGGCGATCCTAATGCAAACTCATATTGCAGCGAACTGTTCCGCGCAAATTTGTATTGCTGACCTAAAAAAATTTGAAAGGTAGCCCCCGATTCTTTAAAGGGTCCACCCCAAGATGTACCGGAAATTTCCTGACTCAATTTTACAAGACCCGACCCATTCACCATTCCAATTCTAAAACCCATTAAAATAAAATTTCCTTCGTCAACTTTGGCATACAAAACCGGACGCAAACCAACATTCAGCCGGGTCACCTGTCCTTTTTCAAAATTGCTCGTTCCGGCAACCGGATATAGCATTTTGTAACTTTCGTAGGTTAATCCTGCATCTATACTAAACCAGTGTACAGGGCGGTAGGAACCCATCAGGCAAAGGGGAGGAGGAGATATTGAATAACTGCTCACAGCTCCCAAACTTCTGAAATAATTAATCACCGAAAACGAGGATCCTACAAATAAATTAATCGATTTTTTAAAACCGTAATCCTCAATTGGCTTCAAATCCTTGGTTGGTTGTTCCATGATATAATCCTGCGCCTTTAAGCCATTCAGGCCTAGCAAACAGGTTAGCACACAAGTAATGATTATGCTTTTCTTGGTTCCCATTTTATTTCAGGTGCTTCAAGTCGTTGGGCCGTATATCGTGCCATTACAAACAAAAAATCCGATAAACGATTCATAAATCGAATCAATGTTTCATCAATCGCCTGCATTTCGTGCAGCGCTGTCATGTTTCTTTCTGCCCTCCTGCAAACACAGCGGGCAATATGAATGTGCGAAACCTCAACACAACCACCCGGCAAAATAAAGTTCTTTAATTCCGGTAAAACCCCATTCATTGTATCAATCCATTGTTCAATCTCCAACACATCGTCTTCTTTAATTTCCGGAAGTTTCATTCTGTTCTTTTCCGGATCAGCCGCAAGATTCGAACCCACATCAAACAAGTGATGCTGCACCTTCCTTAAAAAGGCTTTTAAATTTTCTTCCACGCACTCATCGCCAATCAATCCCATCCATGAATTCAATTCATCCACGGTACCATAAGCTTCAATTCTTTGGTGATGCTTCGGAATCCTCGTCCCTCCAATCAATGAGGTCTGTCCCGAATCGCCTGTTTTGGTGTATATTTTCATAATTTATTAGGCAAAAATAACAATTCCTACGGGCTATCCACCCAATCTTGTTTTTTTTATGAGCCGGGTGCATTCTTTTCTGCCTCCTAAACCACCCTAAAGGGGAATGACTTTTTTTTGGGGGCTTTCCCTTGCCGCTTATTTTTTTTTTCTACTTCCTCTTTTTTCTAACTTTTAGTACGTTGTCCTAAGTGGCAAGGGCCGCGCTTTTTGTTCCAAGCGCCTTTGTGCCCTCTTCACCCGCAATCCAGCCCGCATGGCCCAAAAGTCGGCTTTCCACGTCAATCGCTAAGCCATGCTTTTTGCCATCTTTTGCTAATATTTTCATGATCACAAGCTGCTCTTTTCAATCAATTTTTTTTTCAAAACCCTTGCCTCAAACCCTTGCCTCAAATCCTTGGTTTAGGCTTTTATTAACGATTTAATAATAATTTGTAGGTCTGAACCGTGCCACCCTGTTGAACCTGCAGCAAATAAACACCCGCCTCTCCTTCAATTTCAATCCTTCGTGAAAATTCATGCTCCAACTTTTCCTGAATGTTTATTTTTTTTCCGTCCAGACTATAAACCGTTAGGGATTCAATGGGTTGAATTCCCTTGTTTTTTATTTCAAAACTGCCGGTACCTGGATTTGGATAAATCATCAGCAGTTGATCCTGCACCAGGTTTTCGCTGCCAAGGTTTTGTTGCGGACATAAATCTACTTCCCAAATGCCTCTTCCAAAGGTGCCAACCCTTAGTTTGGCAGTGCTTTGGTGAATCTTTAAATCATTGGCCAATGTTGATGGAAGGTCAATGCCAAAAATTTGCCAGTTGTTCATTGTTGCATCTCGGTAGTAAACCCCCAAGTCATTGGCTAAAAACAAGCGTTCATTGCTGCCATTTTGATAAATGATGCAATTGGCCGGTACATTGGGCAATCCGGTGGAATAGTTGGTCCACGATGCACCGAA
>JBILVQ010000272.1:0-4159 GCA_044370375.1 Bacteroidia bacterium | reverse complement strand
TTGACGGTAGCATTGATTCATCGATTACGATTGCTGCAGCAGGAACTTATTTTGTTGTTGCCACCAATAGTTGCGGAAGTGATTCGGCATTTGTTACCGTTACCCAAAATAATTTGCCTATTGCGGCTGTTTCGGCTGTTGGTCCTGCCTTTGTGTGTGTAGGTGATTCCGTTGTATTAACAGGGTCGGGTGGTGCCACGGCTGAATGGATTGGTAATGGAAACATTAGTACCATCACTGTTTACACAGCAGGAACTTATCAATTCGTTGCAGGAAATGTTTGCGGTACCGATACCATTGCTTATACGGTTAATCCCGGCCCATTGCCGGTGGCTCAAATCACCGCTGTTGGTCCTTCCGGTATTTGCCCGGGTGATGTGGTGCAGCTTACAGCCAGCGGAGGAACTACTTATGAATGGTCGGATGGATCAACAGGTACCGGATTAACCCTAACCGCAGCGGGTAGTTATTGGGTTGTTGCTTCGGATAATTGTGGCTCCGATACGGCATTTTTTAATATCGGTACCGGTCCATTGCCTACGGCACAAATTGCAGCCAGCGGTCCGCCAAGCATTTGTGCGGGACAATCGGTAATATTAACCGCATCCGGTGGAAGTATCTTTGAATGGTCGAATGGTAGCAATGCTGCAAGCATAACAGTTACTGCGGCCGGTACTTATTGGTTAGCGGTTAGCAACAATTGCGGAACAGATACTGCTTTTATTACGATTCCTCCCGGACCTCCGCCAAGTGCAACCATCAGCGTTTTCGGACCAACAGCCCTATGCTTAGGCGATACTGCTTTGCTTTCAGGTGGCGGCAATGGAAATTATCTTTGGTCGGATGGATCAACCGGAACCTCCATCAATGTGGGTAATCCCGGAACTTATACTTTAATTGTTACGGATAATTGTGGTTCGGATACAGCCACTGTTCAAATACTTCAGGGAAATGTTCCTCAGGTTGAAATCATCCCTTCTGGTCCGCTTGCGTTTTGTGCCGGACAAAATGTTTCGTTAACGGCTACACCCGGTTATAACTATGAATGGAGCACAGGTTCGAATGGCTTACAAATTGTTGCCAATGAAAGTGGAACCTACACTGTTATTGCCAGCAATAGTTGCGGAACGGATACAGCAACCGTTGGTGTTTATGTTGAAAATGTAAATGCCATTGGTGCTGCCGATAATTATAAACCCTTGTTAGAGGAAGAGGTAACCTTGTATAACTTAAGCGAAAATGCATCCTTTATTGAATGGATGTTGTGGGACAGCACAACCACAAGCAGTTCATCTTTTACAACGATGTTTGATAGTATTGGCAATTATAAATTTCGCTTGGTGGCTGTTAGTTCTTTGGGTTGCACCGATACCACTTATGTAATTATTAGGGTGAGCGAGGGATACACCTATTATGTGCCTGAAGCCTTTACTCCCAATGGCGATGGAATCAATGATGTATTCAAATTTTACGGAACAGCCATTGAAGAAATTAATGCCATCATTTACAACCGTTGGGGTCAGCCACTTTATACATGGAATGATTTAGAAGGTGGCTGGGATGGCTATTTCAAAGGTGGCCCGGTACCGAACGGGGTGTATGCCTACGAGGTAAAGATTAAATTAAAAGAAGGCACCAATAAGGTTTATTACGGTACTTTAAGTTTAATTCGTTAACAACCTTATATTGCGTTGAAAAGAGCAATGCATTTTTTCAATTCGGCAGGATCGGGCAGGTAAGGACTTGCTCGCTCAAACGATTGAATACCCTCTTGAAATCCTTCCAGCATTTTCGGGTTAATAGCAGAAAGATGAATTTGCTGTATGCCTGTTTTGCTTTTGATTTCTTGGATATTTTTGGCGTTAACACCTGCACCGGCCATGATTTCAATACGGCCCTTGGCTTGTTGATTTAATTGTAAAATGGATTCAATTCCATCCATCGCTTTGGTGGCGGATCCTGACGTTAGAATGGTTGAATAGCCCAATTCAATCAATATTTCCAAAGCTTTGGCAGGATTGGTACACACATCAATGGCACGATGAAAAACCAAGTTGAGATCTTGCGCATTGATTTTAATGTTGGCAAGGAAATCAATGTCTAAATCATGATTTTCTTTGAGCGCACCACAGACAATTCCTGCAACACCTGATGAAGCGAGCCATTTCAAATCATATAACATGAGTTCTTTTTCTGCGTCGGTATAAACAAAATTGCCTTCTCTGCATCGCAACATGGCATGAATAGGAATAGCACCGCAAATTTTTTTGGCAGCAATGACCAGTCCCGGACTTGGCGTGAGTCCACCTTCCATAGGCGCTGAGCATAACTCAATGCGATTGGCTTCTGCTTCAATGGCAATTTTTACGGCCTCTGCATGATAACAAACAACTTCTACCATGACTAAAATAAACTGTTGCCTTTGAATAATTCGTTGCTCTCTTTTTCTTTGTAGCGTGCATACTCGAAACCCTTTTGCAGACAAAAAGCACCATGGTTTCCTTTTTTATCAATGGCCAAAAAACCAATTTGAATTTCTTTTGCTTTTTCGCCTTTGTTTTTGTGGATACGCTTAACGGCTTCTTCACAAGCTTCCTGCGGTGTTCGGCCCTGACGCATTAATTCTACCACCAAGTGAGCACCACAAATTCTGATAACCTCTTCACCAACACCGGTGGCGGTAGCGGCACCTACTTCGTTATCAACAAACAATCCTGCGCCAATGATAGGAGAATCGCCCACGCGGCCATGCATTTTAAAGGCCATGCCGCTGGTGGTGCAGGCACCCGATAAATTACCGTTTTTGTCGAGGGCCAACATACCAATGGTATCATGATTTTCGATGTTTGCAATAGGTTTGTATTGCGAAGTTTTAAGCCATTCCTTCCATTCTTTTTCAGACTCAGGGGTAAGTAAATTCTCTTTTTTAAAACCTTGTTGCAGGGCAAATTGCAAGGCACCATCACCTACCAAAACCACATGGGGTGTTTTCTCCATTACCAATCGCGCAACGGAAATAGGATTTTTAATGTGTTGCAAAAACATCACAGAACCGCAATTGGCCTTATCATCCATGATGCAGGCATCAAGGGTAACATATCCATCGCGGTCGGGTCGGCCGCCATAACCTACAGAACGTTCGTTGGGATCGGATTCAACCACACGGACGCCTTGTTCAACGGCATCAAGGGCCGAGCCACCTGAGGAAAGCACTTCCATGGCTTTTTTATTGGCATCTAATCCAAATCGCCAGGTTGAAATAACCAGGGCCTGATCGGATGCAGTTGCAGCCAGCATTTTTTCGCTTGGGTTAAGGGCGATAAATCCACCCAATAAGGCAGTTTTTTTAATGAATTGTCGTCTTGAAGAAGGCATTCTGTGGATAAAAAGTTTCGGTTAAAAATAGAATAAAAATTTAAGGAAGGTGAAATGGGTGAATAAATTTCGGTAGAAGAATGAATAAAACGATGGAGAAAAACGAGGATGCAATGATAATGGGTCATTCAAAATGTTATTAAGCATTATCTTTGGCTCAAAGAGTGTTAGAAAAATGAAGCAGATAATTATTGTAAGACATGCTAAAACAGAGGTTCAGCAGGCAGGACAGGATGATTTTTCGCGCAGATTAACTGACAGAGGAAAGCGCAATGCCGAAGATTTAGGAAAGTATTTAAAACTTAATAATCTTATTCCGGATCAAATGTTAGTGAGTACTGCTAAGAGAACGCAATCTACGGCCAAAAGAATCTGCGCTGAAATTGGCTTGAAGGAAGAAGGCAGGAGTGATTTGCATGCACTTTACGCGGCCAATTTGCAAACAATTTTGTATTGTTTGGAAGAGGTTTCTCCAAAATCAGAACGAATTTGTTTGGTGGCTCACAATCCCGGTGTTCAGTTCCTGGCAGAGTATTTATTACCCTTTTCTTTGCCTCATTTGGTGCCGGGCAGTATGGTGGCCATCGACATTGATTCCGAGCAGGGTGGTTTTACAAAAGCACAAAGCGGAAGGCTTCGTTTGTTGTGGTTCCCGGACAGGGAATAAACTAACTTTTTCTTCTTTTTAACACCAAGCTGTCGGCAGGATATGCTGCTTTTAGCAAATCCATTTGTGCTGCGGCCCAATCCATTAATTCTTTGCGTTGACCGTCCCTTAGGTTTG
>JBILVQ010000271.1:0-4161 GCA_044370375.1 Bacteroidia bacterium | reverse complement strand
TTACCGGCAAAAGATTCGGCCACATCGGCAATAGCTTTTAATCCGGAAAGGTTCACCACACGAATGCCGGGTGCACCGGGTGCTGTTGCTTGTCCAATTTTCAGATTTACTTCATCTACCTGACCATTGATGGGCGATTTAATGCGCGACATATCCAAAGTTTCATTCAAAGTAGCTAAACGCTTTTCAGCTTGCTCTTTGGCATTTTTGGCGCTCAGAAATTGTACTTCGGTGCCAATTTTTTGGTCCCACAATTTCTTTTGTTTGTTAAACAAATCGGTAGCAAAGGCAAGACCTGTTTTGGCTTCTTCCATTCCTGCAAGGGTAGCCTCATTGTCTAACTCAGCCAACAATTGTCCTTCCTTCACGGTTTGTCCGCTCTTTACATAAACCTTTTTTACGGTGCCCGGAATCATGGCTCCAACATTTACATTTTCATCTACATCCACTTTTCCGTAAACATCCAAGTAATGAACAAAGGCTGCTGCATTGATTTCTTTTACCACCACTTCAATTTTCTTGCTGCTGCTTTTTCCTGTATCGCTTTTGGCAATCTGTGCTTCCAGCATTTTAATTTTGGAATTAATATCCGCTTGTTCTTTCTTCAACTGTTCCAGTTGTGCTTTCGGATCAGCTGCTTCACCGCCTCCGCAAGCGCTTAGTAAAAACACAGAGGCAATCATTAATGTGTATAGGGTTTTCATGTTTTTGTTTAGACTGTTCATGGTGAAATTATTTTATGGCTCCGGTGGCTTTGTCGTAATCAACCTTTGCATTCAATAAATTTTGCAAGGCTTTGAAATAGTTGTTGCGGGTTTCTTTCATTGAAGTTTCGGCATTGATTACTTCAATGTTGGTTCCAACCCCTTGTTCAAATTTTATCTTGGTAACATCGTAAATGCTCCTGGCCAGATTCATGTTCTTCTCTTGATTTTTGTAAGATGCAAGTGCATTTTGATAATTAACCTGAGCAGCATTGATTTCCATACTGATGACTTGTTCGAAACCTTTGAGTGAATTTTTCGATTTCAAAACACTGGCATGGGCTTGTTGGATTTTGTAATGTCTTTGCAATCCATCGAAAATGCTTACGTTCAATGTTGCACCTATTACACCGGTTGGAAACCAGCGTACACCCGAAAAGATATCAAACTCATCGCGAAGGGCATTGGCACTTAGTGAACCATACGCAACCAAGGTGGGGATATAACCCAAACGGTTACGCTTCAAATCCAATTCATTAATTTTTAACTGGGTTTCTAACAAAGAATATTCTATTCTGTTGCTGTAATTGGGTTTGGCAATGGCCGCAATCTCGGCAAACGAAGCATCAAAGGAAGGTAGCGAATCGGTTAAGGTTATGGGCTTGGCCACATCATAACCCATTTGAAACTTCAACAAAGTTTCACTCAAGCCAATTAGGCGGGCAATGTTCTCGCGGTCAACCACCAGGTTATTGTAGGCCAGTTCTGCTCTGTCAACATCCAATTTCTCAACAAATCCTGCTTCGTTCAGGGCTTTGGAATCATCCATAAATTTCTTGAGCAAAGCAACACCTGCATCCACATATTCAAGTTGCTTTTGGTTCACCAAAACCGCATAATAGGCTTTGGTAACGGCAGCCGAGCTTTCAATCTGCGTTCTTTGAAAAGCTTTTTTAGAAAGTTCCATGAATGTTTTGCTGGCCTGCAAACCAACCAGGTAATCGCTGCTAAACAGCAATTGCGAAACACTCACTCCTGCGGTTGCTTGGTATTGAGTACCAAACTGCACAGGGATGAAGTCCCCTTCTTTGCCACCAAAAAACTGCGCGGGAATCAAAGAGGTTGGAATTTCAATAAAATTCTTGATATCGAAATTGCCCGATAGTTGGGGAAATCCAATGCCGGTAACTTCTTTTTTCTTTGCATTGGCAATCTGAATATCGAGGTCGGCATTCATGACTTCAATGTTCGATTTGCGTGCCATCTCTTGTGCCTGCTTTAGGGAAAAAGAGCTGCTTTGCACGGTTTTGTCTTGGGCAACAACACTCTGCATTGCCACAAAAATCAACAGAAAGAGCATCCTTAAGCCTGATGCAAAAAGTCTATTCGTCTTCATGTAATTGTTGGTATTTATTAATCAATTTATGTCCTTTCAAAGTGCAAACGCCATACAAAAAGTGCAACAACATTTGTTGCTGAACTTCAACATGACTGAATTTTTCAGGCGGAAAAATATCGGCACGCCAGGCCAGTTCAACCTGTTCGGCCCTCAGGCGCGATAGAATTTTGATGTTAATTCCTTCGCGGTACAAACCATCTTTAATCCCTTTGGTTAAATTGGCTTCTATCATTCTTAACAGACATTCTTCCTTGAAATCTTTAAACTTCTTAAAGGATTCAGGATGATAGCGCATCATGTCATGAAACAAATTGGGATTCATTTTCGAAAAAGTGGTTCCCATAAATTTCATCGTCTCAATTATTTCTTCCACCGGATTGTCGTAGGTTTTCACAATCTCGCTGATGTGGCAGATATTATCTTTAAGAATATGCTCGGTTAATTTGTCAACCAATTCATTCTTATCTGCAAAATGCTGGTAAATGGTTTTCTTTGAAACTGCCAAATGTCGGGCAATTTCATCCATCGTGATACTCTTAATTCCGTACCTGAAAAAAAGATCACGCGTCCCCAAAAGTATTTTTTCGCTTATTTCCATGACTTCATTTCAGGGGGCAAAACTATGAAAACTTTTTTTATGTTTTTCGTTTCCGTAGTTTTTATTTGGCAATCTTTAACACTTATACACATTTGGACGGGGTTTCGTAATTTCGCCCCATGAGCATAACCAAAAAGAGAATCCTCACCGGCATTCAAAGCAGCGGTGTACCCCATCTGGGCAATATTCTAGGGGCTATTTTGCCCGCCATCCGCTTGTCGCAACAGGCAGATAATGAATCCTATTACTTCATTGCCGACCTGCATTCCCTTACCACGCTAAAGGATGCAGAAATCAGAAGAAACAACACTGCCTCGGTTGCTGCGGCCTGGCTGGCTTTTGGATTAGACACGCAAAAAAACACGCTCTACCGCCAAAGTCGTGTGCCAGAAGTATGTGAATTAACCTGGACTTTGAGTTGTTTTACGCCATTCCCCATGTTGGCAAATGCACATTCGTTTAAGGATAAATCAGATCGATTGGCCGATGTCAATGCCGGTCTTTTTACCTACCCGGTGCTAATGGCGGCCGATATTTTATTGTACGATACACATCTTGTACCTGTTGGTAAGGACCAAATGCAACATCTTGAAATTACGCGCGACATAGCAGAAAAATTTAATTCAGTGTATGGTGAAACTTTTGTGGTGCCCGAAACCAGTGTTGATGAAAATGTAATGATTGTGCCCGGTACCGATGGAAGCAAAATGAGTAAATCATACAACAATTTCATTGATGTTTTTCTGCCCGAAAAAGAATTACTCAAACAAGTAAAAACCATCATCACCGACAGTACGCCTCTTGAAGAACCCAAAAATCCGGATACCTGCAATGTTTACAAATTGTATGAATTGGTGGGCACAACAGAACAAACACAAAATTTACGGTCAAAATACTTGGCGGGTAACTTTGGTTACGGACATGCAAAACAAGCCTTGTTCGAATTATTGATGGAACGCTTTAAAAAAGAAAGAGAACAATTTACCTACCTCATGCAACATCAAGACGTGCTGGAAAGCGAATTGCAAAAGGGCGAAGCAAGAGCCAGAGAATATGCGCAAATGGTTTTGGAAAGGGTAAGAAGTAAAACAGGATTTAATTAATACGAATTATTTGGGCGCAATCCGCCATCGTTTTCAATCAGCCGATATTTTGAAAAAAGTTCCGCTAACTAAAATTCATCCAAATGGCGGGTCGGGCTATTCGTTTCAACACCCGCAAAAAAAAAATGAATTGCCATTGTGGTATTTACATAGAGACGCAAGGCATCGCGTATCTGAATGGCGGGTGGTTTCCACTGCTATCCCTTGCGCGAAATATTGACTTAAAATAACTGAAAGTAAAAATAAAAAGTAGTCTAATCCCAACTACTTAAACCAGCCCGCATACATCACATAATTGCCGGCAATTCTTTTTATCTCCCCTTCAAACAATTCCGGAGTTAGTTCCTTTACCCTTTT
>JBILVQ010000270.1:0-4168 GCA_044370375.1 Bacteroidia bacterium | reverse complement strand
GTTGCGAAAACTTTCCTTGATGGTAAAACAATTTTTAATATCCTTCAAATTATCGAACAAGTAATTTTCACCTTGAAAGTATCCATAATACCAAAGGTTTGATCCTTTTTCTTCCAGCATTTTCCGGTGATAATCTTCGCGGTTGTCCTGATAATGAAAGAAACGGTATTTCTTTAGGCCAGACTTGTTACCAATTCTGAACAACAAAAACTTCCATGCATTCAGCTTGTCCTCGGGGGCAAGTTCAAATGAACCAAGTCCGTCAAGGTTACTTAAACAATAGGACTGTCCTCTTTTTTTTGCGAGCGATCTGGCACATGCATAGATAAACATTTGATTGCCCATTTGGCAGTGGGAATGAAATACCAGCATGCGTTTTCTTGAATTAAATTACAAAGTTTTACCGGGGTAAACTTTTAGTGCCTGTTCTAAACATTCCATGGCATTTTGTAAGGCATCCAAGTTTAAAACATAGGCAAGTCGCACCTCATTCATTCCTGCACCGGGGGTTGAATAAAAACCTGTAGCAGGAGCCAACATCACCGTTTGGTCTTTGAATTGAAAAGATTCCAGCAACCACTGACAAAACTTATCTGCATTATCGATGGGCAATCTGGCGATGCAATAGAATGCGCCTGAAGGTTTAGGGCAGAAAACGCCCTCCATTTTATTCAAACTATCGACAAGAAAATTTCTTCTGGCGGTATATTCACGGTTTACATTTTCGAAGTAGGAGGCAGGCGTATCAATGGCTGCTTCTGCGCCAACCTGACCAAAGGTAGGAGGGCTCAGTCTTGCTTGGGCAAACTTAAGGGCAGCACTCATTACCTCTTTGTTTTTGGTAACCAATGCGCCAATTCTTGCACCACAAGCAGAGTATCGTTTACTGATGGAATCCAATAAAATAACATGTTCATCGGCTCCTGAAAGGTGCATGACAGAGCAATATTCTCTCCCGTCATAACAGAATTCCTTATAAACTTCGTCAGAAAAAAGAAACAGGTTGTGCTTTACCGCCAAATTTTTTAATTGCTCTAATTCCTCTCTTGTATAAAGATAACCTGTTGGATTACCGGGATTACAAATAAGAATAGCTTTCGTTTTTGGACCGATATTTTTTTCAAAATCTTCAATAGGGGGCAAGGCAAAACCATTTTCAATGCTTGCAATCACCGGTTTAATAACTACATCGGCCTGACAACTAAACCCGTTGTAATTGGCGTAAAATGGTTCCGGTACAATAATCTCATCGCCATGGTCTAAACAAGCCATCATGGCAATCTCTATAGCTTCTGAACCACCGCAGGTAACCATAATCTCTTCATGGGATACCGGAATGCCAAATTTTTGGTAATAGCCGGAAAGTTTCTTTCGATAACTTTCCATACCGGCACTGTGGGAATATTCAACCACTTTGGGAGAGAAATTACGGATGGCTTCCAGAAAAATTTCGGGAGTTTCAATATCGGGTTGACCAATGTTCAGATGATAAATTTTAATCCCTCTTTTTTTGGCTGCTTCTGCAAAGGGTACTAATTTTCTGATGGGGGATGCGGGCATTTGATGGCCCTTTTGCGAAATTTTTGGCATAAAAAAACCCCTGCCTAAGGCAGGGGTACAAATGTAATCATTTTGATTGTTTTTTAATGACCTCCCTGAGCAGGTGCAGGTGAGGCTGCATTGGCATCTGGTTTAACCACGCCTTTGATTTTTAAAACCTTGCTGGCAGTCTTGGCGTTAGAAGTTACGGTAATGGTTTTTTCAAATTGTCCAACCCTGTCGGTTGCGTATTTTACTTTTAAAACCGCAGTCGCTCCCGGCTTAATGGGTTCTTTGGGCCATGTTGGAACGGTGCAACCGCAAGATCCTACTGCGTTAGTAATGATCAAAGGCTCTTTTCCTGTGTTTTTAAATTTAAACTCTCTGTTTCCATCAGCATTGTGTTCGATGGTGCCATAATCCAAAACGTCTGTTTCAAAAGAAATTTCAGGTGCATTCGGGTTGGCAGGAGTTGCAGCCTCTTGTGCGTTTACGCCAAAAGCAGTAAAAACAAGTAGCGCGAAAGATAAAATTGCTGTTTTCATTGTGTTGTTTTTGTTTGTTGGATGATGATTAGTTGTGTTGTTTGACTTTATTTTGATTCAACGGGTGCTCCCGGTGAAGGTTTTTTTGCCGGAAAGGTTTCTTCCTGAGGGGTTGCCTTAACGTCTCCTTTAATGACAATGGTTTTTACATTGGACTTGGCGTTGCTGGTTATCGTTACCGATTTGTTAAACGCACCAACTCTTTTGGTATCGTAGGTAACCTTAATGGTTGAGGTGGCGCCAGGTTTAATTGGCTCTTTGGGCCATGAAGGTACGGTGCAACCACAAGAACCTTTTGCATCCGTAATGATCAAAGGCTCTTTTCCCGTGTTCTTGAATTTGAATTCGTAGGTTCCGTTGCCTCCCTGATCAATGGTTCCGAAATCATGTGTTTCGGATTCAAAGGTTATTTCAGGTGCATTCGGATTTGTTGGTGTTGCTGCCGCTGGAGCAGTCTGAGCCCATCCAAAGGTAGTAACCATCAAAAAGGCCATCAGCAAGTATAAATTTTTCATGTTTTTTGTCTTACGAGGCCAAGTTTACGAAAACCATGCCAAAAATCAAAATTAGCCCATTTGTGGCTGATTGTTTTTTTGGGCAATTCTTTCAATCAATAATATTTAACTTGCTGAAAAACAGATATTTTTTAAAAAAATTATGATGTTTAAACATTGGTTTTTCACATTTTTTCGTCTTTTAAACTGAGAATTGCATTTTTGAAATGCTCGGTCAAGATGACTTATTGACTTTGTCAGGAAAGCCATGCCTGAAAATAGGGGATTAAAACTAATTTTGCCATTTTTAATGATTATGGAAATTCCCAAAACATATTCTCCCGGTCCGGTGGAAGATAAATGGTACAGCCATTGGCTCCAAAAGGGCTTCTTTAAATCAGTTCCCGATGAAAGGGAACCCTACACCATTGTAATACCGCCACCCAATGTTACCGGGGTGCTGCACATGGGCCACATGTTGAACAATACCATTCAGGATGTATTGGTCAGAAGGGCCAGAATGCTTGGAAAAAACGCCTGTTGGGTGCCCGGTACCGACCACGCCTCTATTGCTACAGAAGCCAAAGTTGTAAAGATG
Organism: Bacteroidia bacterium; assembly: GCA_044370375.1. Taxonomy (GTDB): domain Bacteria; phylum Bacteroidota; class Bacteroidia; order UBA4408; family UBA4408; genus JBILVQ01. The sequence goes on along the minus strand of JBILVQ010000270.1, from coordinate 992 downwards.
CTTGCGGATAGGGGTATAAAAAAGTCGGATTTAAGCAGAGATGAATTTTTAAAGCATGCCTTTGATTGGAAAGATAAGTACGGTGGAATCATTCTTGAACAACTAAAAAAGTTAGGTGCATCCTGCGATTGGGACAGAACCCGATTTACCATGGAAACCGATCTGAGTGATGCCGTTATTGATGTTTTTATTGATCTTTATAACAAAGGTCATATCTACAGGGGCGTAAGAATGGTTAATTGGGACCCACAAGGTTTAACCGCTGTTTCTGATGAAGAGGTAATCCACAAAGAGGTGAACTCTAAATTGGTGTATGTTTCATATCCCATTTTTGACGCTGAGGAGGAGGTAACCGACAATGCCATTCATGCCAAATTAAAAGAGGGAAAGGTTATTACCATTGCAACCGTTCGTCCGGAAACCATTTTGGGAGATACCGCTGTTTGTGTCCACCCGGAAGATGAACGTTATTTGGGCCTCAAGGGAAAATTTGCTTTGATCCCTTTTGTTAACCGCAAAGTGCCCATCATTTTTGATGATTACATCGATAAAGAATTTGGAACAGGTGCGTTAAAGGTAACCCCTGCGCATGATATCAACGACTATAACCTGGGGCAAAAACATGGCTTGCCGGTTATCGATACGCTTAATCCTAACGGAACCATGAGCGAGGCCGCTTGCTTTTATATTGGAGAAGACCGCTTTACAGTAAGAAAAAGAATTGTAAAGGATTTGGAAGAAATGGGTTGGGTTCAGAAAGTTGAGGATTACAAAAATAAAGTCGGCTATAGTGAAAGAACGGATGCGGTCATTGAACCAAGGTTGAGTATGCAGTGGTTCTTAAAAATGGAGACCATCTCAAAACCAGCCCTCGAAAATGTATTGAATGGAAACATAAAACTCATCCCTGATAAGTTCATCAATACCTATAAACATTGGATGGAAAATGTTCGTGATTGGTGTATTTCCAGGCAGTTATGGTGGGGTCAGCA
>JBILVQ010000269.1:0-4176 GCA_044370375.1 Bacteroidia bacterium | reverse complement strand
AAATCCATTCGGGTACAAAGCGATGCAGCCATCGATATCAGTGACCTTGCCAAAGGAATGTATTGGATAAAGTGCGCTGAACATCCTCAAAAAATTGTTCGCTTCATTAAACAATAAGCCTTTCACGTTTCGGTTATTTTCGAATTTTTAAGTTAGAAAAAAAGGCATGGTCCCATTTCCAAAAAGGTTTTCTTTGTTTGGCTTGCCTGTCCTTTTGCCCTTTTAACAATTGACAATTATTCGATTTTTCTGAGGCGCATTCGGTACTTAAACACCCTCCATACATAACAAATTATAACCTTTTTTTGCGGAAAATGGTGCTTTTCCGGTAGGGAAAATTTGTTATTTTTGCAGGAATGCTTTTTTAAGGGGAAAATTCGTTTGGATGGACCCTGCTAAAAACAAACTTAACCATGAAAAAAATTTACTGCTGCCTGATCGCTGCTTTTCTATTTTGTTCTCAAAGTTTTGCCCAGCAAGACAACTGGAGTTTTTTTGTTGATTCAGTCTCCAACCTTTCCTCTGCAAGAGCCCATGATTTAAACGGAGATGGCATCAAAGACATCGTGTTTGGCTGCGGAACAGATGGGGTTTTCAGCAACAACGGAATCGTTGCCTTGAATGGAGCCAACGGTCAGTTGCTTTGGAAAAGACCTGCAAGAAATGAAGTTTTCGGCAGCGCAATTTTTAAAGACCTGAACAATGATGGAAGCGATGATGTTTTGATCGCAGGTCGTCAGGCGCAATTATTGGCCATCAATGGTCTTAACGGACAATTAATCTGGGACTATTTTCCTTATGGTACCAACCCTGCCGACAGCGGTTTGTATAATTTTTATAATCCTCAATTCGTTCCCGACCAGAACAATGATGGCTTTGAAGACATCATGGTTTCCAATGGGGGTGATCACAGTGCACCTGTGTGGGTAACCAATCGTCCGCCCGGATACTTAATGTTGATCAATGCTTTGAACGGACAAAAACTATCCATGGCCGTTGTGCCCGACAGTGCAGAAATTTATTGCTCCCCTATTGTAAGCGATTTGCAAAACAATGGACAACTATGGGTTCTTTATGGCACCGGTGGCGAAACCCTTCCCGGTCATTTCTATGCTTGTCCTTTGAGCAGCCTTGCCCAGGGAAATATCTCCAATAGCATTGTGTTGGCCTCAGACAATACACTCGGATTTGTTGCCCCTGCGGCTGTTTGCAACGGAAGCAACGGAAGTAAAAAGATTTTCATTCAATCCTACGGAGGAAGCATTCATTGCGTTGATGCCGCCAATTTTTCTACCCTTTGGTCTTATACACAACCCGGCACGGAATCCAGTTCACAAATTACATTGGGTAACTTTACCGGTAACGAAGCCATTGATGCCTTTGCAGTATTGTACAAAGGGGTGGCTCCATCGTTCACCGACTATTACCAATTGATGTTGGATGGTGAAACTGGCAATGTTGCCTTTATAGATAGCATCGGCAGTATGCACTTCGCATCGGCCAATGCCTTTGATTACAACAATGACGGCCGCGATGAAGCACTGATTTCAACCAATGACAATGCCAATGGCTATTTTCAAAATCAACACTACATCATCGATTTTCATAACGACTCTATTTTCCAATTTGGCAACTCAATTACAGGCGCCAATATTGCATCCACACCCTTGATTGATGATTTGGACAATGATGGAAATCTGGAACTTATTTTCCTGACCAAAAAAGATAGTTTGAATCCATCAGCATGGAAAGGAGTAAAAGCGATTTCAAGAAATTTGAATGCAAGCACCCCCAATAGTGGTATTGCTTGGGGTAGTTATCAGGGATCTGCCTTTGACGGCCATTATACTTTTACACCGAACAATTGCGGAGTGGCTGGTGTAAGTGCTGGTGCCGCTGTTGTTGCTCCAACTTGTAATGGATTATCCAATGGAAGTATTACTCCTGTGATTCTTCCGCAAAACGGTCCACATACTTTTTTATGGTCAACAGGTTCAACAGACACAACGCTCACAGGATTAGCGGCCGGAACTTATTCTGTTCGGATTGTTAACGCACAAAATTGTTTCGAAGATGTTAGCTATACAGTAAGCGACCCTTATGAAATTACTTTTGGCGGAATAGCTGCTCCAACCTGTCCGGGCGGTCTCGATGGCATGGCCACATTAAACTCTACCGGTTGTCAGTGTATGTTTAGCACCTGTACTTTTTTATGGGACAATGGTGTTACGGTTAAACCAAATTTTACTTTACCGGAAGGATGGAGTTCTGTTGTCATCAATCATCCCGATGGTTGTGTAGTAGTTGATTCTGTTTTTGTTCCTTTCAGTGAAGCAATTCTTGACAGCATCGTGGTTAGTCCTGTTGCCTGTCATGGCGATTCAACCGGAGCAATCAATTTGTTGGCAGATGCAAATTTTCAACCGGTGAATTTTTTATGGCCCAATGGAAACGTAGCTTCTTTCGAAGATTCATTGCTTGCAGGTGATTATTTCATTCGAATGACAGATGCGCGGGGTTGTCTGGATTCGGTTTTGGTTAATGTAGCGCAAAACAACCCTATCAATTTTTCGGTCAGCACTTTAGCTGCGAATTGCTTTGGAGATTCAAGCGGCACGATTGATTTGTCAATAAGCGGCGGAGTAGCTCCTTATGCTCTTTCAATTAACAATCAACCCTGGGCCGGCCTACTGAATGAATTTGCCGCAGGAACATACAGCCTTTCTCTTATCGATTCTTTGGGTTGTGCCACAGGTGATACGAGTATTACCATCGGACAACCTGATGCCATCAGCGTGAGTTATTCTGTCATCACTGAACCCTTGCCCAATACCAATTCAGGCATCATTACAGCTCATGTTGTAGGCGGAACCCCACCCTATTCATTTTTGTGGAATGACCCCAACCAACAAACTGATTCAGTAGCCTCGTATTTGAATACAGGTTGGTACCAAGTACAAGTAACGGATAGCAATGGTTGTAATTTTTCTGATTCTGTTTTTGTTGACTTTTTGGGCATTGAAGAAATGAAGGGCGTAGCAGATGTATTCCTGTTTCCAAATCCTGCCACCGATAAAGTATCATTCAACAAAACGGTTAAACGTGCTTCACTATTTACCCCGCAAGGCAAGTTGTTACTTTATCAGGAAAACAAGCAAACTTTGGATATAGAAAATATTCCGGCAGGCGTCTATTTTCTTGAGGTAGTGACAGATGAACAAGCAAGCAGATTTCAATTGATAAAATCAAAATAAAGCTGAGTCCAAAACTCCGCTTAAAAAAATCAAACCCACCTGAAAAAAACAAAACATGAAAAATAAATTTACCCTAATCGGTCTGGCCATTCTTTTTTCTTTGAATGCCATGGCACAAAAAGACGTTTATCTTACCATTCGTCACATGCTTGGCACCTCGCCCCTTGCCTTTAACCAGGCTGCCAGTAATGATTTAGGGAATAATTTTTCTATCACCAGAATCGATTATTACCTCTCACAATTTACCATCATCCACGATGGAGGAATGGAAACAACCGTTCCCAGTGGAAGATACATTCTTGCCAAAGGGAACGCCAATGTGGTAATTAATTTGGGCAATTTCAATGTAACGAATGTTGAAGGAATTAAATTTCACATTGGGGTTGAGGCTCCTACTAACAATGCAGATCCGGCACAGTGGATTGCACCGCATCCACTGGCACCACAATCGCCCTCCATGCATTGGGGCTGGGCTTCAGGCTATCGCTTTGTTGCATTAGAAGGGAAAGCAGGTGCCAACTTAAGCACTACCTACGAAATGCATGGTTTGGGCAATGCCAATTATTTTGTTCAAACCGTTACAACACCCGGCTTTGTGAATGGCAATAATATTTACATCAATCTGGATGCGAATTATGTAGAAGCCGTGAGAGGAATCGACTTGTCAACAGGTCCAATTGCTCATGGCGTGGATGGTGCCGATTTGGATGTGTTGAAAAATTTCAGAGACCATGTTTTTACCGGTGGACCCGGATTTGCTGCAAGTGTTAGCGATCAACTACAAGCCAATGATTTATTGCTTTACCCCAATCCATCCAACGGACAAATTCAAGTTTTAATTCCTTCATTAAGCACCCAACAATTAAACGTTCGCGTGCTTGATGTGCAAGGAAGAATGGTGCAAGAATTTCAGGTCAACAAC
>JBILVQ010000268.1:0-4180 GCA_044370375.1 Bacteroidia bacterium | reverse complement strand
CTTCCTTTATCAGATGTTTAACCAGATTTTCACCCACATGACCAATCCCTTGAACGAATACTTTTTTACCGGTAAGAGAGTCGTTCCCATGTACCATTTTTGCACTGGCTTTCATTCCCATGTAAACACCAAAGGCCGTTACAGGTGAGGGATCTCCACCTCCACCCATTGATTCAGGCAATCCGGTTACATGATTGGTTTCCATTTTCACAAACTCCATATCCCTCGTTCCAATACCAACATCTTCAGCGGTAATGTATTTCCCGGCCAAACTATTCACAAATTTCCCAAACCTACGCATCAGAAATTCATTTTTATGCTTAGAGGAATCGCCAATAATTACAGCCTTTCCTCCACCTAGGTTTAATCCCGAAATGGAAGCTTTGTAGGTCATCCCTCTTGAAAGACGCAATACATCATTGAGAGCTTCAGCCTCATTGTTATACATCCACATCCGGGTTCCTCCCAAAGCCGGTCCTAAAACGGTATTATGTATGGCAATGATGGCCTTTAAACCCGTTTCATTGTCGTTACAAAAAACCACTTGTTCGTGATTGTGTAATGACATTTGCGTTAGAACTGTTGATTGAGCGCTTGCTTTTTTTCCTGTTTCAATGATTTCGGCCATGTGCTAAATTTTGTTGTGGTCTCTTTGCCCACAAGGTGGCACAAAAGTACTTGTTTTTTTTGAAGGAGCAAATTAAGCCAAACCCAATATAAATCAGAGACTTCAATATATTTTAGGTTCTTTTTTGTTCCTTTTTTTATTAATTAAATTGGATTTAATTATCGGTTAGTGGCAATGATGACAAATTCTCAATTCCATTAACTTTGCAGCTTGAAAAATTTATCGAATCTAAATTCTTACATAAAAAGGTATCCCTTGCATTTGGCAGGTGGGTTAATTTTTATCATCCTTTCCAATCTTTTTGCCCTTTATCCTGCACAAGCAACCCGAAAGGCCATTGATTTTTTAGAAGAGATTGAAAAAAACACCTCTAATCCACCTGCATCATCTGTTTTTCTTAGTCTGCTAGGCTTGATTATCGCCTCAGCCTTGTTAAAGGGGCTATTTATGTTTTTTATGCGTCAAACCATAATTGTAATGTCGCGCAGGATTGAATTTGATTTGAAAAATGATTTGTTTTTGGCTTTTGAAAAATTACCCCTGTCCTTTTACAAGGTAAATAAAACCGGCGATTTGATGTCTAGAATGAGTGAGGATGTTGGACAGGTGAGGAATTATCTGGGCCCGGCCATCATGTATGCCATGAATCTTTTGGTTCTTTTTGTTTTGGTTATTGGAGTAATGTTAAGCATTGATATTCAGCTCACGCTGATGGTGCTATTGCCGCTTCCATTGCTATCTTGGGGAGTTTATAAAGTTAGCAACGCCATTAATTTACAAAGCACCATTATTCAGGAACATATTGGTGCTCTATCCGCTCGTGCCCAAGGGGCCTTTAGCGGAATCAGAATCATCAAATCCTTTGCCAGAGAAGGTGCAGAAGAAAGTTTAATGGAAAAGGATTCATTAAACTTAAAAAGTGAATCGCTAAAAATGATGAAAATTGATAGTTGGTTCTCTCCTATTATTTCGTCCCTTATTGGTACCAGTACCCTCCTTACAATTTTTGTTGGGGGGTTGAGATATATTGATGGACAAATTTCTTTGGGCAACATTGCTGAATTTGTAATTTATGTTAACATGCTTACCTGGCCGGTAACGTCTGTTGGCTGGGTGTCCTCCATCATTCAAAAAGCGGAAGCTTCCATGGGGCGACTCATACCACTGCTCAAAGAAGCAGACGACCGAAAAAATGTTTCCGAAATAGCTGCCCCTATTCTTTCTTATTCCATTGAATTTAAAAACGTTTCTTTTACCTATCCGGAATCCGGAATTAAAGCCTTAAATAATTTATCATTTTTCCTGCCCGATGGAAGAACCTTAGGCATTACAGGAAAAACAGGGTCAGGAAAATCAACCGTAGCGGCCTTGTTATCGGGACTTTATGAACCCGATGAAGGTGAAATTCTTTTGGGAGGGATCAATATCGGCCAAATTCCAAAGGCTGTTTTAAGAAATGAGTTGGGAATTGTGCAGCAGGATATTTTTCTTTTTTCAGAAACCATAAGGGAAAACATACTTTTTGGTAGCGGTTCACCCAACCTTGAGGAAACCGACTTAATCAAGGCGGCCACTGATGCAGGCTTGTTAACTGCCATTGAAAGCCTCCCTCAAAAATGGAATACAATTATTGGCGAAAGAGGTGTCACCCTTTCGGGCGGGCAGAAACAAAGATTAAGCCTCGCAAGAGCCTTATTAAGAAACCCGCCGGTTTTATTGTTGGATGATTGCTTCAGTGCCATTGATACCAAAACCGAAAACGAAATTTTAGGAAGAATAAAAAACAGGATTGGTTCATCAACCTCCGTCCTCATTAGTCATAGGGTTAGTACCCTTCTCGATGCGGATCAAATTATTGTTTTGAACAAAGGACAATTGATGGAAGCCGGTACCCACGAAGTTTTGGTCAAAAACCAGGGAATATATGCCGATTTGGTGAAGAATCAGGCCGAAAACCAAATGGAAAATTCAATGACAAAAAATTGATTTACCATCTTGGTTTATGAAGCATACCATCTTAAAAGGGCAGCAGGATCACCGAATCTGCAGGAGCCGGACTAATTCTTGTCATTTTTATACTTGACTCAGAAATCTCATATAATTTCCATTCATTTTCTGAACCCGTATTAATTTTCAAATTTGTTTGTGCCGTATTTGAAAACTGCCAGGTTCCTGAAGCATTTACTCCAATTAATTGCTGACTGTAAACTCCATCGGTTTTAAAATCAGCAAAATCTCCCGATGAAAGCGTTAAAGCCACGCCATTGGTCTTCCATTCCTGAATTTTCCATTTCCTTTCAACAATTACCTCATTTACTGTTTTGGTTTTAAATACGGCCACATCCGAAAATGTTGAATTGGCACCCGGACAATTGGATTGAACCTTCCATTCATAATCTGTTCCTTTGCTTAATCCAGCCAGTATAAAAGAATTTGTTTTGGGCCTGCCTGCCTCTGTAAATCCACTCACTCCCGCCTTTCGGTATTGTACAACATATTGTACTGCATCGTTTGCAGCTGCCCAACTTAACTCAGCGGAAGTTCCGGTAATACTTTTTGTGCTTAATTCCGCAGAGGCTAAGCATACTTCCTCTTCTGTTACTTTCTTACAGCCGGCAACTACACCAAGGGTAAGGGCCAATAGTAATAGCAAAGATTTTCTTGTAAGCACTTGAATCATTTTTTTAGGGTTGAAGGATTTCAATCATCATGGTGGCGTATTCTTTTCTTTGTTGATCTAACTTTGATAAATTTTCCAAAATCATATTAATGGCGAGTTCTTTATCTTCTTCGTTCAACATTTGCGGATCTATGGATTCTATCAATGAAGAAGCTTCCAAAGATTCTTCGAAGGTAGCAAAAAGCAAAATTCTAACCAATGCCTCCAAATGATTAGAGAAATCTGCCCCGTTTTCCCATCCTGCCCTTAACAACAATGCCCTTATTCCGGGCGATTGGCAGTTTGGGATTTTTTCCATTAAATAGGAAGCAAAAGACTCCCATCGAATCGATTGAAGGTAACTCAATACTGATTTTTCCAATTCGGGCAGTAATTCCTCCTGCCCAGTCAAAAAATCCATTAGTTCATTTAAACCGGAAACATTAAACTGTTCTGCATTCAGCCACAACTGAATTTTTTCAGTCCAATGATCCGTTCCTTTCAAGGAGTTCGATTCCATCATTCTTAAGCGAAGTCAATATAACTTTCAGTGTTATTGGGTCTTCAAAGGTATTAATTTTCTCTTCAGCTTACTTTTTCTCCTTTTGACAAGAATGTTATATTTTTTTGAATTTTCATGGCATTTTTCAAATGACCTCGTTGCTGTTATTTTTCCTTCTCCCTGTTTTTTTATCCTGTTTATTCCCCAAGGCCAACAAAAAAAGGGAACCTTTTGGGTTCCCTTTTTTAAAATACATCACCTTGCTGTTCTTTCTGAACTAAAGCTTTCGCTGCGTTTGAGCAACTGGGCCCTTTGTTCAGATTTTCATAACAATGCTTTGTTTGAAGAATAAATCCGGAGAGCCTTCGCCCTCCGGATTGCTTATCCTTTT
>JBILVQ010000061.1:0-14509 GCA_044370375.1 Bacteroidia bacterium | reverse complement strand
TCCTTAAGTTCTTTTCTTCAAAGGCCTTAAAGATTTGGATCATGGCAGCTTTGATTAGGTCGGCCGCTGATCCCTGAATTGGGGCGTTGATGGCATTTCTTTCGGCAAAACCTCTTACCACCGCGTTCCTTGAATGAATATCCTTAAGGTACCTTCTTCTACCAAGAATTGTTTCCACAAAACCATTTTGCCGCGCGAAATTTATGCTTCCATCCATATACGTTTTAATGGCCGGATACTGTAAAAAATAGGCATCAATGATGGAAGCGGCTTCCTTTCTGGGAATACCAAGCCGTTCTGATAAACCAAATGCCGAAATACCATAAATAATCCCGAAGTTGACCATTTTGGCGTTTCTCCTCATTTCTTTGCTTACTTCTTCGATAGGAACAGCATAAACCTTCGAGGCGGTACTGATATGAATATCTAAACCCTTGCTGAAGTCATTCATCATATTCTCCTCTCCAGAAAGAGCAGCAATAATTCGAAGTTCAATTTGACTATAATCGGCAGACAATAACAAATGTTCGGCAGAAGAAGGAATAAATGCTTTTCTGATTTCCCTGCCTCTTTCGGTACGGATAGGAATGTTCTGCAAATTAGGATTCTGGCTGCTCAAACGACCGGTTGCTGCTACCGCCTGATTATAGGACGTATGAACCTTTCCGGTAACTGGTTCTACCAATTGGGGCAAACTATCAACATAAGTGCTTTTCAATTTCTGTAACTCCCGGTAAGTTAAAATCATTTCCACCACCGGATTTTTTGCTGCCAGTTTTTGAAGTACCTCCTCTCCTGTTGCGTATTGACCCGTTTTGGTTTTCTTCGCTTTGTCGTCAATTTTTAAATGTTCAAATAACACCTCACCCAATTGGCGAGGAGAAGCAATATTAAACTTTACACCACAAGTCTCGAAAATCAGATCTTCGGTTTGAAGAATATCTTTTTGCAACTCTTCAGAAATAGATTTTAAAACATCTGTATCAATTTTAACACCGGTAAATTCCATATCGGCCAATACGGGTACCAGCGGCATTTCAACGGTATTTACCAATTGCAAAGCTGCCGTTTCTTCGAGCATGGGGGCGAATTTCTGTTTTAGTTGAAAAGTAACATCTGCATCTTCGGCAGCATAATCAACAATTCTTTCAAGGTCAACATCCTTCATGCTCAACTGACCTTTCCCCTTTGCGCCAATGAGCGATGTGATAGAAACAGGAGAATAACCAAGGTAAGATTCTGACAACACATCCATATTATGGCGCATATCCGGTTGCAAAACATAATGGGCGAGCATGGTATCGAATAGGGGGCCGCGCAAGGCGATGCCTTCCTTTTTCAACATCAATAAATCATACTTAATATTCTGTCCTATTTTAAGAACATCTTCTGCTTGTAAAAAAGGTTGAAGGGCTTGCAACACCAAATCTTTGGGGAGGCCTTGCCCATCCACAGGAATATACCAGGCATGATGAGCCTTTATGCTAATGGAAATTCCAAGCAATTCTGCCTGAAAAATATTGAGCGATGTGGTTTCTGTATCAAAACAAAATTCCTTGTGTTGTTTCAATTCATTGACCAGTTGAAGGAGTTGATCCTGATTACTAACCAATAAATACTGATGTTCAATGTCCTTTATTGTTTTCAGTGATTCAGGATTTACATTCAGCGGTTGATGCTCATCCCCTGAATCCGCAGCACTGAACATATCATACTGATTGGAATTTTCGGTTTGCTTTTTTGATTCAGTCTTGGCTGGAATTACCGCATTATCCTTTCCTAAAATTTTATCGGCAAGCCTTCTAAATTCTAATTCCTGAAAAAGGTTTTGTAATAACTCGGCATCAGGATCTTTGCACTTTAACAAATCCTCTTCAATTTCAACGGGCGCATCACAAATAATTGTTGCAAGCGTTTTCGAAAACAATGCCTGCTCTGCATTTTGTTCAATCTTTTCTTTCAGCTTTCCTTTCAGCTGATTGGTGTTTTTCAGTAAATTTTCAATGGAATCAAAATCTGTAATCAATTGAATGGCGGTTTTTTCGCCTACACCGGGCACGCCCGGGATGTTATCTACTTTATCACCCATCAATCCCAAAATATCAATAACCTGATCGGGGTGTTTGATATTATACTTTTCACAAATTTCCTTCACCCCAATTTTCTCGGCTCCATTCCCCAAGCGGGCGGGCTTGTAAATGTGAATATTATCTCTTACCAATTGACCATAATCTTTATCCGGAGTCATCATGTAAGTTTCCCATCCTTTAGCAGCGGCCTTATGGGCAAGGGTCCCAATGAGGTCGTCAGCCTCAAAGCCATCTAGTTCAATGATAGGAATGCGCATGGCCTCCAGGAATCTCTTGATGTAGGGAATTGACAAGGCTAAATCTTCGGGCATTGCATCGCGGTTTGCCTTGTAATCAGGAAAAGCTTCGTGCCTTGACGTTGGGGCCGATGTATCAAAAGCAACGCCAATGAAATCAGGTTTTTCTTTGTCTAAAACCTCAAGCAAGGTGTTGGTAAAACCAAATGCAGCCGAGGTGTTTAGTCCTTTAGAATTAACGCGAGGGTTGCTGGCAAAGGCAAAATAAGCCCTATAAATTAACGCAAAGGCATCGAGCAGAAATAATTTAGGTGCTGACATTCTATTGCTTGTTGACCACCTTTGGAACTCTAAAATAATCTGAATCCTTGTCAGGAGCATTCAATAAGGCATCACGGTGACTGATTACCTGGATTACCTCATCTTTCCTCATGTGGTTATGCTCCTCTGTTAAATAAATAAGGGGACTTAAGTCCTTGGTGTCAACCTCATTCAGCTGATCAACAAAGGCCAGAATTCTGTTTAAATCGGCCATGATTTCAGGTTTCTCGGCCTCAGAAAAACGCAGGCGTGCAAGATGGGCAATTTTATCTACGGTTACTTCATCAATTCGGCTCATAAGATTATGTTTTTGTTAGAAAAGGTTTTTCAATCGCTTCTTTCACGGTTAGTTTCAATGCTTCCAGTCCGTCTTCTGAAATTCCAGTTGTTGCAATGGGTTGGTGCACCACAATTCTGGAAACGCCAGGCCGCATGATTCCTCTGAAATAGGGCTTGTCTTCAAGCAGTTTGTAATTATCCATGAAAGTAACCGGCAAAATAGGAATTTGCAAGTCAATGGCAAGTTTAAAAGCGCCATTCTTAAAGGGTTGCATGAGCGGTGCTTTTTTAGAAATGGTGCCTTCCGGAAAAATCATCACACTATGGCCACCTTTCAATTCGCTTGCTGCGCGCAGAAAAGCACGATGACTTCCCAATTTACTTTTTCGGTTTACGGTTATGTTCATGTCTTTAAAAAATACTCTGAACAAGGGTAGTTTCCTGAGCTCCTCCTTGCCCATAAACACGAAATAATGACTGAGGAAACAATAGCTGATTACAATATCAAGATAGCTTGTATGATTTGAAACGATGATAAACGTTTGGTTTTTTTTTGGCTTGTAATTCCAAACCACTGAAGGATAAATAGCACCTCCTAAAGCCAGAATGCGTGCCCAGAATTTCTTCAGAACAAAAGCAAAAGGATACAAACTACGATGGAGCAAAAAAATGTAAAATAGCGGAAACAACAACATGAGTGTTATACTGAAGTACAACAAAAAATAAGTTTTCCAAATTATTCCGGCAATTAATCGCATATCAAAGGGCGGCTAATTTACCTCAAAAATACCAAGATAATCGAAAAAAAAAACAAAAACACCCGCAATCATGGACGATTACTGGCGCGATAATTCCACGCGTCTGATTGGGTCTCATTTTCTCGGAAATAGACAGGAAGGCTGATTTTATTCAAAATCAAGGCTTGCGGGGGCTTTGCGGGTCAGGGAATGCACTCAATTGGCAGGAAATACATTCATTTACAAAAATAATTTAACTTTAGCCTTTCATGGAAGGCTTGCAAAAAAATTACTTAAAAAATGCTGTTTCAAAGGCAGTTTTCTCCCTTTTTGTGCTTTTCTTAGGTTCAGGTGTAGGAAGCAAGGCTCAAACCATGCAAAAGAAAATCATTCAACTGGCCGAAGAATCCTACAAGGCAGGTGATTTTCCAAATGCATTTTTTTACTATAAAAGCTATCTCGAAAAAGATTCACTTGACCCTGCGGTATGGTTTCAATTCGCGCATTGCTGCGAAAAAATATTTCTTTACAAAAAAGCCATTTACGCCTTCGAAAAAGTACAAAAGCTAGATATTAAAAAACAATACAAAGAAGTTGGCTATTCGCTGGCTATGAGTTATAAAATTACAGGTGATTATAAAAAAGCAATCAAACTACTCGACAAAACAGGGCGTTCGGTTAGGAAAAAAAATCCGAAATTGTATGAGCAGTGTATGAAGGACAAAAAAATTTGTCAGGAGGCGATGGTACAGTTACAATCAGGTACATTGGTTCAAAAATTACCTCCCTACATCAATCATGAAGAGGCAGAGTACAGCCCTTTCTATAAAGATTCAACCCTATATTTTGTTAGAAAAACGGAAGAGAATAAACAAACTTTTCATTCTTTAATGTCGGCAAAAGACCGGGATAAAAATGCAAAAAAAATAGCCGTGTATTATCCTTCGGGTGAAGTCGCCAGTATGGTAGGAGGCATTACTTTTCATCCAATCCGGCAAGAAATAATCTGCACGCTTTGCCGAGAGGAAAAGGACCAAATTATTTGTAACTTATTTGAAGCAACATTAGATTCGAATGCAATACGCACCAAGGTTTTGTTACCCCTTCCGTTAAATGAAGAGGGATTTACCTTTACCCATCCAACCCTCTTTGAATCGGGAGGAAAAACGAAATTAATTTTCAGTTCTAACCGCATCGGAGGAATGGGAGGAATGGATCTATGGATGAGTGAAAAAAACAGCGATGGCACTTGGTCGAATCCTCAAAATGCAGGCAGTACCATTAACACCTCCGGGAATGAGATAACACCATTCTTTTGTCACCACTGCAAAATACTTTTCTTTAGTTCGGATGGGCATGAAGGTCTAGGGAATTTTGACATTTTTCAAAGCAAATACCAACAGGAAATATTTAGCCAGGCTGAAAACCCCGGCTGGATGATTAACTCAGGATACAATGATTTGTATCCGATGTATGATAAAAAAAACAACCAATTATATTTCGCAAGCAACCGGCTGGGTATTGGCCAATTAGAAAAGGAAGCCTGTTGCAATAATTTGTTTACTTACTCGCAAGGAAAACCGTTAGAAGAAGAAGAAGAATTATTAAAACAAGATTCAATCCTCATCAGAAAAAATATTGTTAAGAGTTTGTTGCCCTTATCATTGTTTTTCAATAATGATGAACCGGAACCCAAAACAAAAAAAACAAAAACAAATATTCCTTACGATGAAACTTACAAAGCCTACATCAGTCAACGTCAAAAATATATTTCTGAATATTCGAAGGGTTTAACCTATGATGAAAAAATGGAGGCCATGGAGGAGATAGAGACGTTTTTTGAAGACTCGGTTATTTCCGGCTATCAGGACCTGGTGAAATTTACCGACCAATTACCAGATTTGCTTGAAAAGGGTGGAAAAATTGTTCTAACTTTTAAAGGATATTGCAGTCCGCTGGCATCCAGCGAATATAACATTGCCCTTGCACAAAGAAGAATTTCAAGTTTAATCAATTACTTTTATTTGTGTAAAAACGGCATCTTCAAGCCCTACCTTGATAAAGAACAGTTGCGGATTGTTACAGAGGACATTGGGGAACTAAAAGCGTCTCCAATGGTTAGCGACAACCCTTTAGACAAAGCAGGGTCTGTTTATTCAAGAAAGGCAGCTTCGGAAAGGAAGATTCAAATTATTGCTGTGCAATTCGAAGAATAAATCCCTATTCAATAAAAATCTTTCGGGTAATTATTTTTCCATTCATTGAAAGTGAAAAATAATTAATCCCCCTACCAATGGCTGATGGAGCTTCCGTTCGGTTGATGCCTATGCCCACTGTTGTTTCTTGCAGGGAAATGGTTTGACCCAAAGCATTGTACCATGCCAACACAACGCTTCCTGAAGAAGAACAGTTGTATTCAAGCATACAGTGATTCGCTCCACCGTTAAGCACTTTAATGTTTGAAAAAACATCATCTACCACCCCAACGGAGGTTGATTGATTGCTAGATGCAGGGGTTGTGGTAGCCGGGCTAAATTGGACCCAATTTCCTGTAGCGTCAACTGCCCTACCCCAGGAATAATCAGCGGAAAGAGCAGGAAAAGTAACACTATCTACGATAGAAGAACCATTTGCTTCAACCAAGGCAAAAAATTCACCGGCCGAAGAAAGTTTGAAGTTTGCATGTAAACCGGATGCAGAATCATCGGCCCAAACCAGCATAAAACCACCGGGAGGAATTGTAAAATCGGGATTGCCTGAAGGTATTTGATATTTGGTAAGGACTGCCGGATCATCGGTTATGTAAAATCCGCCCAAATTAATATCATTGGCTGTTGGATTGTAAATTTCTATCCAATCGCCTGCATTGTTTAAATCAGAAAGAAGGAAAGAATTGGTAGAAACAATTTCATTCAATCTTAATGCTGTAATTTGTGCATGTGTTTGTCCAAACAATGCTAAAAAAAATAAGCCAATCAAAGTAGTTTTCATGTTAAACATTTTGGGTTATTAAAACATCCATTGCCATCCAATTCTAAACTGAGCGGTGTACTTTAAAGGATCAATGGCATCCTCCGATAAAATACTGGTATAATTCGCCTTGATCATACTTTCCGTTCCTTTAATAGCATAGAACAAAGCATAGGTTAAGCGGCTGGTGGAGCCTGCAAACAAATCATTCACATTCATATTTTCGTAGCGAACAGAAAATCCAGTTCTGGCTCTTTTCCAAAAATAATTGAGTTGAACAATCTCGCAACCGGATCGAAAAAAACCTTCATTATCCTTTAAGGAGGTACCACCTAACAGAAAAGAAGTTGTATCATTAGGCCTTCCCAACAATTGATGGATTTCGGCTTGAAGAGAAAAACCTAAATAGTGGAAGGAGAAATCGACCCCTGATAAATATTTTTTTCCATCCAGCACTTTAATTCCGTACTCACCTGCACTGCCGGGAATTAAATTCTCGCCTGCGGGCATATTTCTTAAAGAATAGCGGTGATTAATTCCTAAACTAAAAAACGGAATTCTACTAACCCGTTTGTCGATAAACTGAAAACGGTAACGTGCGGGGTATGAAAATGAAATTCGGCCGGCAAACTCTAAACCACCACTCGCGTCATTATCTCCGTTCAAGGATTTTTCACCAAGACCATTAAAAACGCCTGTCCAAACTTCCAACTTGCGGTTAAAAAAATCAGTTTGAATGAGGGCACCAACATCTCTTCTTCCAAAAAAATTTCCTCGCAAAAATTCGGCACGTTGCCAATAAGGTGATTGATAAAAAGGAGTGAGCGAACCAAAAGAGTATGGAACTTTCATATATCCTACTTTTACTCTTACCTTAGAAAACAAATTGGCATAAACGAATGCATCCATCAATCCCGGATTTTCGTCATCCACATTACCGGCAGCATTTTGAGCCATATCAGCAAAATCCATTTGTAATTGATAGCCAAATACTTTTTTCACCCTTCCCTCCAAAGTAAAAGAAGCATCCCTCATATTAAAACGATTCTTTTGCTTATCTACCTCGCCCTGTTTTAATTCGCGATAATTGTAGTAGGAGGATAACATACCCGAAACCTCTAAAACATGATCGCCCGTTGAAAAACTAAACTGAGCCAGTGCTTTACTTGAAAGAGCAATAAAAAATAGAAATGAAAAAATTCTCATTCTGTAAGGGGATCAAAAAAGAAAACAGTTGCTAAATCATCAGACAAAACCAGGCAATCACCGTTGCCGGCAAAAGCAATTCCTTCGGCATTGTGAACATTAACCCTCCACGAAAAAAGTAGTTTTCCCTCCTCAGAACACTTATAAATCATGCTATTTTCATCACTTAAAACATACCAAAAACCCTGGTAAAAAGTGATTGCTGAGACTTCCTCAATTCCTTTTATTTGAAACTGTTTTACTACCTGAAATTGGCTATTCAGCTCATAAAACAAGCATGGTTGTTTCTCGGTAGCCAACCAATACTTTTCAGAAATATTGCTAAAACCCAAGGATTCGAATCCCTTGTTTCTAGCACCGGCAAAGGGTATAGAAACAAACTTAAGCTCCTCAAGATTTTTTCGATCCAGAAGAATTAATTTCCTCATCGCCTCATCTACCACCCACAAACCCTCTTTAGCATCATAGCAGGCTTCCAAATCCATCCAATCACCATTCACTTTTTTTTCTACTTTGAAATCATTATTGACCAGGTAAACAATGCCTTTATCACTTACAACAGCATAACCCTCTTTGTTTTCTCTAACGCAAATATCTGAGGGCTCAGGAATGTCTATTTTTCTTTTCTCTTTGAAATAAATACTTTTTAAGGGAGATGGTGATGGATTAAAATTAGAAAGAGCAATAAGGATGGAAAATAGAAAATGGAACATGTATGTTTTGACTTTTACTGATTGGGTTCTCCCGGGGTTGGAATAGAAAAAAACTTCCATTGCATTGCACCGTCTGCAATCCTTCCGAAAGAAATATCGGAGCTTTGTGCAACAAAAGTAAGCGTGTCGACTACTTCTTCATTGGGTTTAGCAAGGCCAATTTGCTCTCCAGAACCTGACAATTTAAAAGGTACATGAAGTGGTCCTTGGTCAGGGGTTCCATCGCACCAAATAAGCAACCTTCCCTTTGGCGGAATTCTGGTCAAACTACTTCCTGCAGGCAATTGAAAAAAAGTAAGGTTCTCAAGATTATCGGTCACAAAATATCCACCCACATCCACCTGAATAGCATTAGGGTTGTAGATTTCAAACCAATCATCAAATTCACCGTTTTCATCCGCGGAAGAACCATTGTTCGAAGCAAGGAATTCATTTATTTTAAGCGGCAATATGAGTGTATCTTCCTCAGGAACTATGGTGACCGTTGGTGCTTTTTCGAACAAACGATCCTTGGTACAGGAAAGAAGAATGCCCGAAAGTAAGCCAATGCCAAGTAGAATCTTTCTAATAAAAGCCATGCCACGAAAGTAGGTGGCATTAGCGGGGGCAAGGTTAACCCTAAATTAATTTAGTCTTAAGGAGACAATAACCTTCTATGAATTTTTCTTTACCAATGGAACAAATTCTTTAAGATACAAGGGGTCGAATTGATGAATAGCACTAAATTCACTTTCGGCAAATTTCTTTAAGGCGGGATTGATTAAATCGCTGGCCAGAGAAACATCATCATCAAGAAAAACCCAACCTTTTCTTTCGAAAATCTCTTTGCATTTCAGCGCACCGGACCCCATAAAATAAACCTTCCGAAAATTATAATGATTCATAAAATTATCATCCACAAGAACAGGTGCTGTTAGCTCCAATTCATCCAATTGTTGGTTGAACATTGCTGTATAAACTTCCATTCTACCAGCATCAATTAAAGGCAACAAATAAAAATCACCACTCAAATTTTGAGCAAACTTGGAAGAAATTACCAGCAGAGAATTCAAGGTAATTAATGGAATATCCAGACCAAAGCAAAGGCCCTTGGCCAATGCTGCTCCTGTTCTAAGTCCGGTGTAGGAACCGGGGCCGGCATTTAGTACCACTGCAGAAAGATCCTTCAATGTTAATCCGGCCTTTTCAAGCAAATGGTTTATGCGATGTGGAATTCTTTCAGCAAATCCTTTTTCACTTCCTCGTTCCATCAGCATACTCTTGTTGTTGCCATTCCAAACGGCAACCGAGCTCTCGAAAGAGGAAGTATCAATTAGCAAGAAAATTGGTTTCACTACTCTTCCTCTTCTTTCATGCCGGCATAAAGTTCCTCCTTATCAACCTTGCTCACCGGTGTTTTATTCTTCAGAACCTTCGAAATGGCTTTGTAGGGAGCAGCAATAACCTCTTCACCTGCTTTAAGACCACTTAGGATATGGATATTGTTGTTATCCTGGATTCCGGTGGTTACTTCTCTTAACTTGGCAAAACCATTTTCATGCACAAACACATATTGCTTTGGATTTTCTACCAGTTGTGTTTTCTTTTGTTCCTCATCAGAGACATTTGATTTAAAATCTTTCTTCTCGTCCTTTACCCCGTAAGAGGCAGTATCTTCGCGGGTGGTAACAGATTGAACCGGCACGGCAAGGACATTAGATGCCCTGTTGGTTCTAACTTCAACGGTAGCTGTCATCCCAGGGCGGAAGGGAGAGTAATTATCTTTTCCTTTCGGAATTAAATCGGCATAGGACTCTCTTAGAATGCGAACTTTAACCGGAAAATTTGTAACCTGATCTGCAGAAACACTCATGGAAGAGGTTGCAGAATTAGCAATTTCGGTTACGATACCAAGAAACTTTTTATCCAAATAGGCATCTACATCTATTTCGGCTGTGTCGCCCAATTCAACACGAATAATATCATTCTCATTCACTTCAACATTCACTTCCATTTCACTAACATTAGCAATGGTCATGATTTCGGTACCTGCCATCTGAGAGGTTCCTACCACTCTTTCACCCTGCTCAACATTTAATTTGGAAACAAGCCCATCCACAGGAGCAAAGATGACGGTCTTTCCCAAATTATCTGCGGCTTCTTTTGAAGTTGCTTCAGCATTTTTTACGTTAAATTCGGCAGCTTTCACATTTTGTTTTGCTGCATCTACCTCTGCTTTTGCATTATCGTAGGCTGCTTTTGAGGCATCAAATTCCTGTTGTGAAATTGCATTTTGTTCAAACAATTTCTTTTGGCGATTAAATACCGACTGATTATTGGTTAACTGAACATTGGCTTGAATAACCCTTGCTTCGGCATTGGCCAAATTTGCTTTTGCTCCGTTGACCCCTGCATTGGTTCTTTCTAGAATACTCAGATAATTATCTTGTCTGATCTTGCATAACAGATCACCCTTGCGAACCTTATCTCCTTCTTTCACATTTAACTCAATAATTTCTCCGGAAACATCAGGACTAATTTTTACCTGGGTTTCTGGTTGTATTTTCCCGCTGGCGGTAACGGTTTCAACAATGGTTTTTGGAGAAACAACTTCTACGGCAACCTTGGTGCCCGGGTCCTTTCCAATCCAACCGGCTTTCTTTGCCACCACAAAAAACAAAATGATTGCCAATAAAATCAAAATAACATTACGGGCGTTGAAAAAACTTTTTTTTACCATGGAGGAAGGATTGGAAATCATAGGGTAATGGGTCGGCCCAAATAAAAATCGATTACTTTCAAACGAAATGTAAACTCATATTTAGCCTGCAACAGTTCTGATTCTGCCCTGTTCAATCTGGTTTTACTATCGTTGTATTCAAAAGCATTCATTACACCTGCATCATATCGTTGCTGTGCATATTTAAAATTTTCTTCCAGAGCGCTAACGTTCTTTTTGGTTGCATCAAATCGTTTTAGTGCTGCAATGGCATCGGTATAGGCTTGCTCAACTGATTTCTGCAATTGTCTCTTCGATTGCTGTAATGACAATTGAGCCTGTTCTAATCGTATTTTCGCCAATTCATTTTGGTGATGAACCAACAAATTATTAAAGATGGGAATGCTCAAAGAAATACCGTATGACTTATTAACGTTGTCGTTAAATTGCTGACCAAGTGGAGTTAATTCAGTGATGGGTTGAGAAACGGAAGTATAAACTGGAATTCCATTTTCGGTTACACCAATTGGAACAGCTATGGGAGCAGATGTTCCGATAACCCTTTGTGAAAGTCCGGAATAACCGGTACCAATACTACCACTTAGCTGAACAGAGGGCATTCCTGCACCTCTTGATATTTTGAGGCCCTTCTCGGCACTCTTCACGCGCCATTCCGCACCTTTTATAAATGGTTGAGCAGAAACTGCATTGGCATAAATGGTAGAAGGATCATTGGCAAGCATGGACGAAGCCGGTTCAGGAACATCTGGAGAAGCAATATCAAAAGATTTGGCATCGGTTAACTCCAGCAACTGAATTAAGTTCAACCTTGCCAGATCGAGGTTGTTCTTTGCATTCACCACATTTAACTCTTCGGTAGCCGCTTGCGCTTCGGCTTGCAGCAGGTTACCTCTGGCAAGGGCACCGGCCTCGACCAAGTTTTTGGTTCGGGCAACCTGTTGATTGGTAAGCACCAACTGCTTTTCTGAATTATAAACAATTTCTTTGGCCAACAAAACTTGTAAATAGGCATTGGCAACATTCAATGAAATATCGTTCCTGGTTTGGTCTGCATCACTTTTTGCGGCACCTAAATTAAGCTCCCCCTGTTTGATGGTATTATAATTCTGAAGGCCGTTAAATAAAGTTAACTGACTTCCAACAAACAAATTCATGGATTGCACGGTTGCGTTGGCAAATTGGTTGGTAAAGCGGTCAATGGTGCGGCCTACGTTATACACATTCTGAAATTGACCGTTTAGGTTGGGCAGTAAATTGGCCTTACCCTGGTTTAAATTAATGGCTGCCTGACGGGTTGCCAAATCTGATTGTTTTACTTGAATATTATTCTTGAGCGCATGCTCTATACATTGCTGTAATGTCCATTTTTCCTGGGCATACATCACCTTTGAAGAAAGCAGCAGCGAGAAAAAAAACAACACTAATAAACAGAACCTCTTGGTCATAGGAAAAAGATTGAGGCCAAATTTAGTGATTCTTTGTCAGGAAAAACGATCAGTTGCGTTTATCAATACCCCACATTAATTTCTGGCGAAGGGTTGTCAAAAAGGCATCTCCCTTCAGGCGAACCAATTTTACCTCAAAAGGAGCCTTTCTGATGGTTAACTCAATGTTGGCCTCAAAACTATCGGATCTGGAATCCAAAGAAATCAGGAATTGCTTGTTTCGGCCCTCAACCCGAAGGGTAAGAATATCTTTATCAGAAATAATCATGGGCCTCACATTCAGGTTATGAGGAGAAATGGGTGTAACAATAAAATTTTCTGAATCGGGCATTACTACAGGGCCACCGCAACTCAAAGAATAAGCGGTGCTACCGGTTGGTGTTGAAATAATTAAACCATCGGCCCAATAACTGTTCATAAACTCGCCATTCAAAAAGGTATGAATAGTGATCATGGCAGAGGTGTCTTTTCTATGGACAGAAATTTCATTCAAAGCAAAATTCTGCGATCCGAACAAATCATTTTGGGTTTCGAGCATTACCATAGAACGCTTGTCAATTTCAATTTTTCCGGCCAATATTTGATCCAAAGATTCTTCGATGGTATCAATGGCAATTCCAGAAAGGAAGCCCAATCGGCCTGTATTCACCCCAATGATAGGAACACCTGATTTACCGACAAAAGTTACGGTGCTCAGCATGGTGCCATCACCGCCTATGCTGCAAAAATAATCGGGCTTCATGGCTAAAACCCTTTCATCTGCATAGGTTAAAATCGGGTTTTGAAAAAAAATTCTCCCCTTAATTAAATCAAAAAAATGAGTATTAACCATTAATTCAACTCCGCTGTTTTCTAATTTCGAAATTAGCCTTTGAATGGGTTTGGCATTGTAATCATTGAGTGACTTACCAAATATTGCTATTTTCATACATTGCGATGATTACAATACAGGTTGAATTCCCTGCAACACAAAATTATAAAAAGAAATCATTCGAAAAACTTAAATCTTTGGTCTAAACAATTTCTTAAAATGGAATTCCATAATGAAAGAAAACTCCAGGTTCATTTTTCGAATTAAGGGCAGCCTCAACCCTGAAAACCCTGTCGTAATAGGTTACATAATCAAGTCCTAACCCTATTCCACCCAATGCTCGGTTCGCAAGCGGATTATCCTTTGTGTATAATTGATCGCTAACATAACCACCGTCAACAAAAAAATTCAAATAAAATGCATGGTGTGTTTTACCGAACCGATCTCCTCCAAATCCCATTTCAAGGGTTTTTGGAGCCATCAGTTGATACTTAATAAAAAGCTTGGTTAAAAATGTTTGTTGGCCATCTACCACGTAATATTCAAAACCTCTCACATAATCGTTCCCATAGCCTAACCCTCTTTGTAAATAATAAGGTTGAAGATAACTGCTGGCCAATCGTGTTTTTGCCCAAAATCCGGCAAACCATTTTTTTGAAATAGTGTGATAGTAACGTAATTCAAGTTCAGCCCTTAAAAATCCAGATGATTCCTCCGATAAAACACCAAGACCAAACTGCGAAATATCGGCACCCAACAAATGGCCTTTCAGCGGATAGGCTTTTATATCACGATGGTCAGAGACAAAAGTGTAATGCAGTGAGAAAAACCCTGTAGAACTTTTGTTGCCCGAAAAATAGCCAGGACCAATAACCTTCAGCGTATCGTCAACCCAAGAGGAAGTAAAACGTCCCTCTAACGAATGGGTATTAAATACTTTCTTTCTGAAGGTAAGTTTAATTCTTCCAACCTGTTCTTGTCT
>JBILVQ010000003.1:0-41070 GCA_044370375.1 Bacteroidia bacterium | reverse complement strand
TTTCCGGGTTGGTATCAAAAATAACAACCTGAAATCCTGATTGAGCGGATATTTGGGCTATTCCGCTTCCCATGGCTCCACCTCCTGCAACTCCTATTTTGTTGATCATGATCATTTTATTTTTAGCAAATGTAAAAGCATTAACCATTGAATGAAAATGTTTTTAGAACAGGATTGAAACCTATCCACTTTTGAAAACATTTGGGCTCGAAATAAATACCTTAATTGTTTTTTTTCTAAGATTGGTAATTTGTAATAAATGCTCCTAAATTTGTAAAGTTGAATACAGAAATCAAACATAGAGTCAGTAATCGTTATAACCTGCGTGAAGAATCCTTGCAACCCTTTATGGTTAAGGAAAGCAGATTGTTATTAGAGTTTTCGGCACGCGAAATTTCCTTTGCACTAATTCATGTAAAAACAAATCAATTGTTGTTTTTAAATAACTTGTCAGTGGTTTCGTCCGGAAATGCAGATTTGCCTGATTTTGAGAAATTAATTAGCGAACAGCAAACACTGTTAGAAAATTCAAAGGATATTGTATTCTGTTGGAAAACGCCTGAGTTTACGCTAGTGCCTCAAAATTTGCTCGATATTTCACAGCTTCCGCAATTGCTTAGGGCCGGTGGATGCGATCCTGAACCTGATGAAGTTTGTCTTTACACCAGCAAATCCATCAGCGATTACCACATTGCCTTTTCTATCCCCGCCAAAGTAAAGACAACCCTCGAATCTTTTTCTGAGAAGACAATGTTTTTTCCTTCTGTCTATCCCTTGTTAAATGCTGCACTTCAAACAGCAAGAATAAACGATGGTAAAATAGTGGTGGTGAATGTTTTTGATGAAGCTTTTGAATTGGTAGTGGCAGAATCAAGAAAGATTTTGTTTTGTAATTCATTTCCTTTCAGATCACCGGAAGATTTTGTTTACTTCCTTTTGTTGGTAACAGAGAATATTGGATTAAGCAACGATAAGGAGTCGTTTTATTTTTGCGGTCAGATTGAGAAAAATTCTGCTATTTTTCAATTGTGTCAAAAGTATATCCGTCACCTCAAATGGATGGATAGGCCTGGTGGTATAGAAATCAGCAATACCTTTTCATCCTTGCCTTCCCATTTTTTCTATTCTTTTTTTCAACTTCACCATTGCGTATAATCTCCGGGAAATTTAAGGGAAAGGTATTTGGAACAACGGGGGATTTACCCGTTCGTCCTACAACTGATTTTGCAAAAACAGGCCTTTTTAACCTGCTTGATTCCCGAATAGATTGGGAAGAAACCAAAGCCCTTGATTTGTTTTCCGGCATAGGAAGCATCGCCTTCGAAATGGTTTCAAGAGGTTGCAAAGAAGTACATTCAGTTGACAATCATAAAAAGTGTATTTTGTTTCAACAAACAATTTCGGGTCGTTGGAATATGCCTGAAATGCGTTTTCATACCGACAATGTTTTTTCTTTTTTAAAAAAGAATCCATTGCTCACTTTCGACTTAATTTTTGCCGACCCTCCCTATGATTTAAACGAAGCCTCTGGTTTACCGGGCATGATTTTTGAAAATGCCTGGTTGATGCCCCAAGGATGGTTGATTGTTGAACATGATGGAAGGTTTGATTGGAGAAAATTTCCACAATATGCTTTTACAAGAAATTACGGTAGGGTTCATTTTAGCTTCTTTCAGAATAATCAATAAATTTGTTCTATGAATGAAATGAGAATTGCAGTTTTTCCCGGTTTTTTTGATCCGGTTACCAGAGGTCATGAAGCTATAGTAAAAAGGGCCATTCCGCTCTTTGAAAAAATTATTGTTGCGGTTGGAAACAATACCGCCAAAGCCAATTTCTTTCCCCTTGAACAAAGATTGCAGTTTTTGGAAAAAACTTTTAAAAACGATGCAAAGGTTGAAGTAATGGAATTTTCGGGTCTAACGGTAGATTTTTGTCGCTCAGTTGGTGCTTCGGTAATTTTACGGGGGTTGCGTTCCGTATCCGATTTCGAATATGAAAAGAATATTGCACAGATGAATCGTGCCATGGTTCCAGAATTAGAAACGCTCTTCCTGCTTACTGATCCCGAATACACGGCCTTTACATCCACCATTGCACGCGATATCATAAAGTACGGAGGAAATATTAAGCCCTTCGTTCCTGTGGCAATTCATCAGCTGATTTAAAGAACCCATGAGGTTTTTATTTGCTTTTTTTTTGCTTTTTTCTTGTTTGCCAATTTTTGGAAGTCAATTAACCATTACCTGCTTAAATGGACCTAACCAAAGAATAAAAGTAGTAGGTTTTGATGACCAGTTTTCTCGGCAACCTGTTTTGTTGGCAGATACAATGACCAATGATTCAGGCCGTGTAATTTTCAATATTCCATGCAACAACATTTTGCCTGTTGAATTGCGCACATCTGCTTGTTTTGCAAAATGGTTTCTCGAACCCGGAAAGAGCTACCAACTTGCTTTTAGCTTGCCCGATTCTTCCCTCAGTATTTCTGAGAACCAACTGCCCGAAATTCTTTTGCTTAATCTTGACTCCTCCCGTAGTTGTTTAACCGACTCCATAATGGATTTCGAAAAACAATTGGATAATTTTTACCGACTCAATGCTCCTTTTTTTGTTCAGCCAAGATTGTTAGCAAATGAATTGACAAAATTCAAAGCCTTGGTTCAGAAAAATTTCCTTTCTAATCCAAGTGAGTTTTTGTCAATTTATGTTCGATATATGATGGCTCCCATTGAGGAGGCAGCCTATCAGAACAAAAGGGCTATTTTTCGTCATTATTTTTCTGCCCCTTATCATTTCAACCACCCTGCCTATGTGGCCTATTTTAAATTGTTTTTCAAAAAGTATATTTGGATAGTTTCGAACAAAACTACTTCGAATTTTTTGTTGAATGATGTTAATGAATCTGCCTCCATTGAGTTATTGAATCAGCACATTTTGTTGCACGATACGCTTTTGAAAAATGATACGCTGAGGCAAATGGTCATTATTTATAATTCAACCGAGATATTTTATGACAAGAATTTTAATCGGGACCAGATTGAAAAAATTCTGAAACATATTGCGCGGACCAAAGCCATTACAC
Source organism: Bacteroidia bacterium (assembly GCA_044370375.1). Classification (GTDB taxonomy): domain Bacteria; phylum Bacteroidota; class Bacteroidia; order UBA4408; family UBA4408; genus JBILVQ01. The sequence continues at coordinate 37,985 of JBILVQ010000003.1, read as the reverse complement.
CCACCCATGGCCGGATTGCTGTCAACTTAATGAGAACGCTTTCTTTTATGGATCAAGGGACACCTGCACCCATGTTTCAATTACAAAATAATAATGGAAAATTGTTTCAGTTAAATGAGGAGAAGGGGAATTGGGTATTTATCAGTTTTTTCGCAGCTTCAGACAGGCATTCTGTTGCCGAGGTTAAAGCCTTGCAAAAAATTGCCATTAAATATGGAATGAAAATTAAATTCATTTATATAATTCTAGAGGGCACCACAGAAGGTATTGAGGCAATCAGGAAATACATTCCTGCTGGGTCGGTTTTATTAGATGATCGGCAGCAAATGACAACCAAAGAAAAGTTTTTTGTAAAAGATTTTCCTCATTTTGTTTTACTGGATTCTGATTTGGACGTTTATTCCACCCAACCTCCCTTGCCCTCAGAAAACCTGGAAAATTATTTTAAACAAACCTTAAAGAAAACAAAATAAGTCGGTTATTTCCAATACAGGTTGAGCAGGTTATCAATGGCCGGATAAATATTCTTTTTCATTTCAGGAAAAAAAACTGGATCAGCCCACTTCACCTCCGTAATATCTTCTGCCAATTGCGGACTGGGTTCTTCATTTCCATCAACGGGTATCATTTTATACCAATAGGTTTTTTTTAAGATTTGTTGACCATTCAGGGTATAGGTATGCCATGTTTCTGTTAGCAATTTTATAATTTGAGGTGGCTGAATATTGCATTCTTCTGCAACTTCTCTAACAGCAGCCTCTTCAGAACTTTCCCCTTCGTCAATTTTTCCTTTCGGTAAATCCCATTTTCCTTTGCGGAAAATAACCAGTGCCTTTCCCTCAGCATTGATGACAATTCCACCGGCCGCTTCAATTAGCCTATATTGTTTACAAAATTCATGGAAGATTTCCTTTGGGTTTTCACCAAACAAATGAAGATGATGGTAACAATTTAACTTTAATTGTTCAAGATAAAAGAGCAGCAAATCCGGGCTATCATATTGAATATTAAGGATGCGGTTTTCTTTTTTGCTTAATTCTGGCTCTGCAGATATTGTAAGCAGCTTTTCATTCACAAAAACTTTATACATTTGGCTATGACTCATGCTGAAAAAACCGCTACTTTTTTGCTGCAAATTAAGGCAATTAAACTTCAACCACAAACCCCATTTAAATGGGCATCTGGTTGGAAATCCCCCATTTATTGTGATAACCGGGTTACGTTATCATTCCCCGTTATACGGAACCATATTGCCGAAGGTTTGGTTTTTCTCATAAAAAAACACTTTCCGGAAACAGAGGTGATTGCGGCTGTTGCCACCGGGGCAATTCCACATGGTACGCTCGTGGCCGACAGGCTTGGATTGCCTCTTGTTTATGTCCGGTCGGCCCCAAAAGAGCACGGCTTGGGAAATATGGTGGAGGGGCAGCTACCATTAGGAGCAAAAGTTACAGTGGTAGAAGATTTGGTTTCTACAGGTAAAAGTAGTCTGGCGGCCGTTGATGCATTAAGGGAGGCAGGTGCTTCGGTGCAAGGAATGGCAGCAATTTTTTCTTATGGTTTTGACCATGCAAAAAATGCATTTCAGGATAAGAAGTGCGAATTGTTTACCTTGACCAATTATTTCGAACTAATCGGGCAGGCGCTTGAACAAAATTTAATTTCCTCCTCTGAAAAGAGTTTATTGGAAGACTGGAGACAATCACCACAAACCTGGATGCAATGACAACCATAAAATCCCAAGAGTCGCTTGTTGATAAAAAACAAGAAGTACTTTTTCACTTTTTAAGTGATATGAATAATCTTCAAACCCTAATGCCCTCGCAGGTTACCGATTGGAAAAGCAATAACACCGAATGCTCTTTCAAAGTTACCGGATTAACGGGCATTGCTTTGAAAATAAAAAGCACCGAACCTTTTTCATTGATTCGTTATTCCGAGACAGGGAAAATGCCTTTCGCCTTTGAATTAAAAGCGCATTTCAAGCCCCATGAATCCGATCCTTCCAAAACTTGGACCTCTCTGAGTTTTGAAGCAGATTTAAATCCCATGTTAAAAATGATGGTGGAAAAACCCTTGACCAATTTTATTAATTTGCTTGCTTCTAGGTTACCTGAATTAGCGAACAAATGCTGATTTATGGCTTGGGGTCAATTCTGTATTCCGGCCAATACCAGCGGAGTATTGCTCCATTAACATCCACCAAAAGAGAACCATCTTCATTCGCCCCAAGCATCTTGGCCCATAAACTCCCTGTTGGATGATTGAACTTTTTTTTCATTCCTAAACCCCACAAGTGGTTTTGATATTCTTGAAGGAGGGATTGAAAATCTCCTGCCCTGAGAAAATTGTATTTTTGATCAAAAATTTCGAAAAGAAGCGGGGTTATTAGTGATTTTATCTCGGTTTTCAAGCTTGTTAATTGAAAGAGAGATACTGCTCCCGGCAAGGATTCCGGGAAATTTTCCTGGTTAATATTAATGCCAATACCCATAATGCTTCTTTGAATCCTGTTTCCTTGTAAGGAGTTCTCAACAAGTATTCCTCCAATTTTTTTGTCGTCAACCAGAATATCGTTGGGCCACTTAATTTTGACGGTAGCCTTTGTCAAAAGTTTTTCAATAAACTCCCTTGCAGAAAGCGCTGCCATGATGCTCAAAAAGTTAAGTTTTTCAAGTGAAAGGGTGCTTGGGTAGTATACAATGGAGAAACAAAGTCCCTCTTGGGGGGCAACTTCCCATGAATTCCCTCTTTGGCCTCTTCCTCCGGTTTGTTCGCTTGTCCAAATGAAGGTGCCTTCTTTTACTTTGTTTCTGTCACAAAGTAAAATGGCATAATCGTTGGTCGAAGGTATCGACCCCAATTCAATTAAATTAGAACCTGTTAACAAAATATCCCCATATAGTCTGCAAAAGAAAGAGGTTTTTCGGTACTTGGGCCGATAATTTCCCTAATTTTGTCAACTATTTTTTATCCAGTACATGACAAAAACAACAACTCTGACTTCTTCGGCTGAAAAACTGGCAGATTTAATCGTTGAAGGCCTTCAGGAAAAGAAGGGACTTGAAATAATAAGACTTGACCTGAGGGGGATTCCTCAGGCAGTATGCGATTATTTCGTTATTTGTACTGGAACATCAAGTACACATGTCAATGGTTTAGCCGATTCTGTGGATGGCTTGGTGAAGAAAAAATCAGGAGAGGATCCTTGGCATGTTGAAGGATATAAGCAAGGAGACTGGGTACTTATGGATTATATTAATGTGGTTGTTCATGTTTTTCAACCGGAAGCAAGAACCTTCTACGCACTTGAAAAATTGTGGGCAGATGCACCCGTTAAGCATTTTAACGGTTGAACCAATTGATTGGATTTCGGTTTAAAGATTAGTTGATTAACGAAAAGGAAATTTGCAATGAGCCAACAGGGAAAGCCCTCACAAGACGGAAAAAATAAAACGGGAAAAAAACCTCAGTTTCCCAAGCCATCTTTCAATTTTTATTGGATTTATGCCATTATCGTGGTAGTAATTCTGGCATTGAATTTTGTGGATATTAATGCCACCTCGCGCGAAATAAACTGGCAGCGTTTCGAAAATGAAATGTTGAAGGGTGGTGATGTGGATAAATTGGTTGTGGTCAATAAGGAAATCTGCGAGGTGTTTATTAAGCAGGAATCCTTAGGAAAAACGCAATACCAGGAGGTGGGTAAAAAAGCCATCGGTAATGGAAAAAATATGGGGCCACACTATTATTTTAATATTGGTTCCATCGATAGTTTTGAAAAAAAATTATCTGAGTCTCAGGCTCAAACTCCTTCAGAACAACACTTAAATGTGATTTATGAAACAAGGAAAAACTGGGGTGGCGATTTGCTTGGATGGATATTACCTGTTGTTATCATGATTGTATTATGGGTGTTTATCATGCGCAGGATGACAGGCGGTGGAGCTGGGGGCAGTCAGATTTTTAACATCGGAAAATCAAAAGCAGCCCTTTTTGACCCCGACGATAAGGTGAAAATTACCTTTAAGGACGTTGCAGGTCTTGAAGAAGCTAAGGAAGAGGTGATGGAAATTGTGGAGTTCCTGAAAAACCCTACTAAATTTACTAAGTTAGGAGGAAAAATTCCAAAAGGTGCCTTGTTGGTCGGACCTCCGGGTACAGGAAAAACGCTAATGGCAAAGGCCGTAGCAGGTGAGGCAAATGTTCCTTTCTTTTCATTGTCAGGATCAGATTTTGTTGAAATGTTTGTGGGAGTTGGAGCCGCAAGGGTGAGGGATTTGTTTAACCAGGCAAAGCAAAAAGCACCTTGCATCATTTTTATTGATGAAATCGATGCGATTGGAAGATCAAGGAGCAAAAACATGATCAACGGTGGAAATGATGAAAGGGAAAACACGCTCAACTCCTTGTTGGTTGAAATGGACGGTTTTGGTACTAACTCGGGAGTAATAATTCTTGCAGCGACCAATCGTCCGGATATTCTAGATCAGGCCCTGCTAAGACCTGGTCGATTCGACCGACAAATTAGCATCGATAAACCGGATATTGTTGGAAGGGAAGCCATTTTCAAGGTTCACATGAAACCGCTAAAAATTAATGAAGAGGTTAATGCTCATTCCCTGTCAACACAAACCCCTGGATTTGCAGGAGCCGAAATTGCTAACGTTTGTAACGAGGCTGCGCTTATTGCGGCAAGAAAGAACAAACCCGCAGTTGATATGCAGGATTTTCAGGATGCCATTGACAGGGTTATTGGTGGTTTGGAGAAAAAGAATAAACTAATTTCTCAGGACGAAAAGAAAATTGTTGCCTACCACGAGGCCGGTCACGCACTTACAGGTTGGTTTTTAGAACACACCGATCCTTTGGTGAAGGTGTCTATCGTACCAAGGGGAATTGCTGCATTAGGTTATGCCCAATATTTACCCAAAGAGCAGTTTTTGTATACCACCGAGCAAATGAATGATACCATTTGCATGGCCTTGGGTGGAAGAGTTGCAGAGGAGATTGTTTTTGGAAGAATTTCAACCGGGGCGCTCAGCGACTTAGAAAGAATCACCAAAATGGCCTACAGCATGGTGACCATTTATGGTATGAATAAAAGGATTGGAAACATGTCTTTTTACGATCCGCAAGCTTCTGATTATTCTTTTACAAAACCTTATTCTGAATCAACTGCTCAGGCCATTGATGAGGAGGTGAAAAAAATTATCGAAACCTTGTATGAGAGAACCAAGAGTTTAATCCTTGAGAAGCGCAATGAATTGGAAAAACTTGCGCAGGAATTACTGAAAAAGGAGGTGATTTTTCAAGGCGATTTAGAAAGACTGATTGGAAAAAGACCCTTTGAAAAAGATGGCACCCGTATTGAGCCAGTCGCTATAGAGCCAACTTCAGAAACCAAGGAACCTGAGGCTATTCCTCAAAATGGGGCTGATGCACCACCAACGTTAGATTCAGCTGTTTAATCACTCGTTTCAACATGGAAGAAAGTACTCCAAGGGAAAAAATCCTAAAAAGAATCCGCAAGGCATTGTTGAACAAAGCCCCTCGTGAATCTGTTGTGAGTCTTGATTTCGAAACACCGGTTTTTCCTGTCTCGGAAGATCCTTTAGAGATTTGTTTTGCCCAAAATTTTTCTGAAGCCGGTGGCAAGTTTTTTTTCTGTGCCGATAACAAGGAGCTAATTGATAACGTAGATTTTTTGCTTAAAGAGAATAAATGGGGAACTGCAATTTGTGAAGAAGAAATACTTCAGGGATTGTTAGAAATTGCAGAGATTAACTTTGTGCCTGTTTTTGAAAAGAACATGCCGGCAATTACAACTTGTGAAGCGCTTATTGCCCGCACAGGTTCTGTTATGGTTTCTCTTTCTCAGGGTTCATCCAGTCAGGCCTTTTTTCAATCACCCGCCCTTGTTGTGGTGGCTTTTACCTCTCAATTGGTTTATGAAGTAAAAGAGGCTATTCAACAACTGAAAGAAAAGTATGATGGTGTATTGCCCTCTTCTTTTCATGTAATCAGTAACCCTGCCGGTTTAGATTATCAGGGCAATGAAGGAGCCATTCAAAATCCACGTGATTTGTATGTCTTTTTGATGGATGATTTAATGGTTGACCCTGAATAGCTGCTTACTTTGGAAAACTGGGTTCAAATTTTCTCTTCAGATAATTTACAGGAAAGCACCATGCTCATGGTTTGGTTGAAAAGCTTCGGAATTGAAGTTTTATTATTCAATCAAAAAGATTCAGTTTATCCCACCTTCGGAGAGATTCACTTGTTGGTTCACCCTGATCAAAAGGAGAGAGCTCTCGAATTAATTCAAAATCATGGGTATTCCTCCTAATTTATTTGTTCGAAGCCTTTCAGCTTTCGCCTACGTAATTATTCTTTTGGGAACCTTGTTGGCGGGGCCCTGGTGGTTTTTTGCCTTCCTTTTATTTGTTTCTACCGGTTCTGTTTTTGAACTGATGAACATGATGAAGGTGAAAGGTAATCAACTGCCGGTTTTTTTTCTCCACCTAATCAATCTTTTGACTGTTTCACTAAGTTTTCTCACAGCCAAGGGAAGTCTTGATTATCCATGGCTGGCCTTGTTTATTCCTTTTTTCTTTCTTTTGTTTTTGGCAGAACTTTTTAAAACAAATCCCAAACCATTTGCGGAATTACCCTCTGCATTGATGGTGGTAATTTATGCTACGCTTCCTTTCGCCTTTGCAGCCCAATTGGTTTTCGTTAATCACCATTATCATTTTGAGTATTTACTAGGTAGTATTTTTATGATTTGGGCCAATGACACCTTTGCCTATTTTGCAGGATCTGTTTTTGGCAAACACAAAATAATGGAAAGGGTTTCGCCAAAGAAAACTTACGAAGGTTTAGCCGGAGGTATTCTTGGTGTTAGTGTTTTGGCTTGGTTCATGTCTGATCTATTGTGGTGGGGATCCAAAACAGATTGGATGGTTATTGGCTTGTTGGTTTCGCTCATGGGCACCTTGGGCGACTTTGTTGAATCTTTGTTTAAAAGAGATGCAGGTGTTAAAGACTCCGGTAAAATTATGCCCGGCCATGGTGGGTTTTTAGACAGATTGGATAGTTTTATTTTTGTTCTTCCTTTTATTTTTACTTACCTTGTTATTGCCGGTAAGTTGTAAATTATTTTGTGTTGAGAGATTTCCTAAAGCTCAATTTCACCCAACCCTTTTCTTAAAATAACAGGCTCATCTCCTGTACAGTCAATCACGGTTGAAGGCACAATGCCACCGGGGCCACCCGCAACAACCAAATCAACCTTGCCCCGATAACGTTCAAAGATTAATTCAGGATCGGTAGTATAATCAATTAACAAGTCCTCGTCATGTACCGATGTGCTAACAATAGGATTGCCAAGAAGACGAACCAACTCCAGAATTATTTTATTGTTCGGAACCCTGATACCAACGGTTGTTTTTTTTCTTAAGAAAAGATTGGGAACCTTGTTATTGGCAGCAACAATAAAAGTAAAGGGCCCCGGCAATGTTCTACGCATCAGTTTGTAAACAGGTGTAGAAACCGGACGTGCAAAATCGCTAAGGTGACTCAGGTCTTGACAAATAATGGAGAAGTTTGCTTTTTCGGGTTTTAAGCCCTTAAGCTGGGCGATTTTTTCTACCGATCTTGTCTTAAAAATATCACAGCCCAGCCCATAAACAGTGTCGGTAGGATAGATAACCAGGCCGCCACTTTTCAGGCAATCTACAACTTTTTGCAATTGTCTTTCCTGTGGGTTTTCAGGGTGTATGATGATTAATTCTGTTTCCATAGAAATAAAAACCCCCGCTTGAAATTGGCGGGGGTTTAGTACATTGTCCTATTTCGATTAGGCCGGTGTTTTCATATTGTCTAAAACATCCATTACCTCTTTTACAGCTGCAGCGGAAGCTTTCACCAACTCCTTTTCATCAGCATTTAAATCAAGCTGAATAATTTCAGTAATTCCTGTTTTCCCAAGTTTAACCGGAACCCCAAGGTAGATGTCTTTTAAACCATATTCTCCTTGCAGCCAAGCGCAAACTGGCACAACTCTGTTTTCGTCTTTCAAAATGGATTCAACCATTTGTGCGGCAGCAGCACCGGGTGCATACCAAGCGGAGGTGCCTAGTAAATTCACGATTTCCCCACCGCCTTTTTTCGTTCTTTCAATAATGGCATCTAATTTATCCTTTGCAATCATTTCGGTTACAGGAATCCCTCCAACAGTAGTATATCGAGGAAGGGGAACCATGGTATCGCCATGACCACCCATTAATACCGCTTGAATATCTTTAGCAGAAACATCAAGAGCCTCTGCTAAAAATGCTTTGTATCTTGCAGTATCAAGAATACCTGCCATTCCGAAAACCCTTTTTGAATCAATTTTTGCCGTCAAATAGGCGCAATACGTCATTACATCTAATGGGTTAGAAACAATTACCAAAATAGTATTGGGTGAATACTTCATGATATTTTCTGTAACCGTTTTTACAATACCGGCATTGGTCGAAATCAAATCGTCCCTGCTCATGCCTGGTTTTCTTGGTAAACCTGTGGTAATTACAACTACATCACTATTTGCAGTTGCCGCATAATCATCCGTTACACCAACAGTTCTTGTACTGTACATGTTGATGGGTGCAGTTTGCCAAATATCCAGGGCTTTTCCTTCTGCAGTTCCCTTTTTAATATCAAGAAGGACTACCTCCTTCAAAAAATCCATGTGCGCCAGCACATTTGCACAGGTGGCTCCTACGTTACCTGCACCAACAACGGTTACTTTCATTTGCCTGATTAATTTAATATTTGGCACCAAAAGTAAGAATCCCTTTCGATATTGAGAAGCGAATTATCAAAACTAACTTATCAAACCCTTTTCCAATGGCCCGACCTTATGATTGTTAAAAAAGGCTAGAAGGATTTTTTGATGATCGTATTTATTCAATATTTGAGAAAAAAAAAACAAATTCAAAACCGCCGGATTCATTTTTTGTTATAATTTTACCAACTGTTAACAGAAATTTGAGTATGAACATCCTTTGGAGGTTTTTCTTTTTGGGAGTTTTGTGGGGTATTTTTATCCCCGAAGCGCTTGCGCAAGCACCTACCAATCAAGACTGTTTGGGTGCTATTTCTGTTTGTCAGGATGTATACGTGCAACCCAATAGTTTTTCCGGCTCAGGCAATTATCCGGGCGAAATTAATGGCCCTATTTCCTGTTTGGGTAGTGAGGTGAATTCAGTGTGGTACACCTTTAACATTCAAACTTCAGGTGATTTATCCTTTACATTGACACCAAATGGTTCTGATGATTACGATTGGGCGGTATTCAATTTGACCAACAATGTTTGTGCGGATATTTTTACCAACCCGGCCTTGGAAGTTAGCTGTAACTTTTATGGTTTGCCCGGACCAACGGGGCCTAATGGTAATTTATTGCCGAATGGTACTTTAAGTCCATGGAGTGAGTTGGTGATTCCGGTATTGGCCGGTGAAACCTATGTTGTTCTTATTTCAAACTATAATTCAATCAATCAAACAGGATATACACTTGATTTTTCGGCTTCCACAGCGGCCATCTTTGACAATATTCCTCCGGCTATTGATGGAATACTTCCACCAGTAGCTTGCGGGGCTACAACCATCTCCTTTGCATTTACCGAAAATGTGCTTTGCAATACCGTAGATCCTGCCGATTTCCAGATTACCGGTCCTGGCGGGCCATACACCGTAACTGCAGTAAACAGCCCTGTTTGTGCATCCGGGGCAACTTATACCAATATTTATGACCTAACCATTACACCTGCCATCACTACCAGTGGAGCGTATAATTTATCCTTGGTTGGAACCGTAACCGATTTATGTGGCAATGTGGGCATCCTAAATACCGGTGATGTTTTCAATGTAACCGCATTGGATGTTACTGTATCAACCACACAAACCAGTTGTTTTTATTACGAAGCCACTGCAAATGTGGTGAATGGTTTAGGAACACCTCCCTTTGTTTACGCATGGTCAACAACTCCTGTTCAAAATACACAAACAGCTTCCAATTTAGGGAATGGCACTTATCAGGTGACCGTAACGGATGCCGGTGGGTGCATCGGTTCGGCCTTTGCTGTTATTTCGGTGGTACCGACCCTTATTTTATCTACTTCCTCAACACCTGCTGATTGCGGTGTTCCAAATGGAACTGCACAGGTTACCGTTGATGTTGGTGCCGGCCCCTTTACGTATGCTTGGAATCCTCCTGTAGCCGGAAACACAGGCCAAGCCAACAATTTGTTGCCTGGAAGCTATTCGGTGACCGTTACCGATGCAAATAATTGCTCACTCATAGAGACCATTGTTGTTCCACAAATTGGGCTTACATTGTCGGTTAGCCCCGATGTTCAGGTATGCTCCGGTTTACTGGTCAATTTAACGGCAACCGCCGGAGGAGGCTCCCCACCCTACATTTATAGTTGGTCTGGCGGACTTCCAAATTCGCCAACCCAGAATTTTGTTCCCGCTGCAAGTGCTGCCTACACTGTTTTTGCCACCGATGCCAATGGGTGTACATCGGCCACTGCCACCATTAATGTGGATGTTTCTCCACCATTATCCTTGTCACTGGTTGGAGGTGGAAATATTTGCGAGGGAGACTCCTCATTGCTGTTGGTGAATCCCTCCGGTGGAGATGGAGTTTATCAGTTATCATGGAATCAGGGGATAGGTGTAGTTTCGGTTTATGAAATTTGGGTAAGTCCAACCGTCACCACAAATTACCAGGTAACCTTGGCCGATGGCTGTGGCTCTTCACCGGTTAGCCAAAATGTGGATATTATCGTAATTCCTGCTCCACAAGTAGATTTTATTGCCGCTACAACAGAGGGCTGTACACCTTTTGGGGTGGATTTGTTGGGTATCACGAATGCAGACCCTTCAAGTACTTACTATTGGTTATTGGGGAATGAGGGTTCCTCTTCGGTTCTCAATCCAACTGTTTTATTTCAATTACCCGGATGCAAGGATGTGTCTTTTTCTGTGGTTGATGGTGTTTCGGGTTGTAAATCAACCATCACAAAGCCTTGTTATTTTAATGCTTTTTCAACCCCTCGAGCCACGTTTTTATTGGAGCCTCCTGTTGTAAATATTAGTAATAATCCTGAAGCATTAATAAGTTCTTCCACCCAGGAGGTTGCGGTTCATGAATGGTCGCTCAATGGAATTTTTCAGGGAAATAATCCCTCATGGAAATATGAAGCCACGGATACCGGCACCTACAGAATAGACCTGAAAGTGATGACAGAATCCGGTTGTACAGATTCGGTGGTTAAGTATTTAAAAGTAATCAGCAACACTAGTTTATATGTTCCAACCGCATTTACACCCAACGGGGATGGTGAAAACGATGTTTTTGGAATCGCGTCTGATAATATTGCGAAAGGTTTTTTCTCCATGAGTATCTATAACCGTTGGGGCATGAAGGTTTTTGAAACGGAAAATCCTGATTTTTTTTGGGACGGTAGTGGTTGTCCGCAGGGCACTTACGTTTATGTGGTGAATTACAGGGCCAATGATGATGGGAAAAGGGAATTGGTTGGTGCAGTTACCTTGTTAAGATAAAGGTGTAGGATTTTGAATTAGGCTTTAGGGCAGGAGAGGGGGCAAGCATATTTTTAAACGGCTGTTATGCAAAGGATTAAGTAATTTTAGACTTCTTTATAAAAAATTACGAAACATAAGGATGAATAAAAAGGTAATAAATAGTTAAATTTGAGTTTGGATTCAGATCCAAGTTCTACGATGGAAGAAATTTAAAATTATTGAATATGAAACTAGACATTCAGAGCATCCATTTTGATGCAGACAGCAAACTTCTTGACTTTATTAAGGACAAAACAGACCGTTTAACCCATTTTCACGATGGGATTATTGAGGGGAATGTTTTTTTAAGAATTGATAAGTCGAGTGTTTCCTCGAACAAGGTGGCAGAAATCAGGCTACACATTTCCGGACATGATTTATTTGCTAAAAAACAGTGTAAATCTTTTGAGGAAGCGGTAGATACCTCTTTGGACGCCTTGACGAAACAGTTAAAAAAGTACAAGGAAAAGGTTCATGGTGAATAACTTACACAAAAAACCAAGAATTTTATAAAAAAAATTCATTAGGGTTTGTAATTTTCTAAAACCTTCATACATTTGCAGTCCCCAAAAAAAGGGGGCTGCATTTTTTTTTGCATCAAAACAAAAGCCGGTGTAGCTCAGTTGGCCAGAGCAGCTGATTTGTAATCAGCTGGTCGGGGGTTCGAATCCCTCCACCGGCTCGTTCTTTTAAATATTGTAAATGGAAAATCTCAGGGGAGATTCCAGAGTGGCCAAATGGATCAGACTGTAAATCTGCTGTCTTACGACTTCGGAGGTTCGAATCCTCCTCTCCCCACCACAAAGATTTTCCATGGTTAAGCAGGATTAGCGGAAGTAGCTCATTTGGTAGAGCATCAGCCTTCCAAGCTGAGGGTGGCGGGTTCGAGCCCCGTCTTCCGCTCCGGGTTTCGGCCCTACGGTACGCAAGTACCAACAAAAACCTGCTTAACCGCCATGTCGTTTTTCAGGAGGTAAAAAAATTGAAATTCAATTCATTACCGACAGACAAATGGCAAACTAATTCAGCTGTTGTAGCTCAGTGGTAGAGCACTTCCTTGGTAAGGAAGAGGTCGTGAGTTCAATTCTCATCAACAGCTCGAAGGGAAGATTGAATTAAGGGTTAAACCTTAATTTTTTTGACCAAGAGTTTGCTGCCTTAAAACGCGGCAAGCTTCAACGAGAAACCTTAAACCTCAAAAAATTTGTAGGACAAATTTTTTTTAACTCTCAAACACTGATATAGCATGGCTAAAGAAAAATTCGACCGTTCCAAACCCCACGTGAACATTGGAACAATTGGTCACGTTGACCACGGTAAAACAACCCTTACCGCAGCAATTACCTCTGTACTTGCAGACAAAGGTTGGGCGCAAGTGCGCGACTTCTCTTCAATCGACAACGCTCCTGAAGAGAAAGAAAGAGGTATTACCATTAATACTTCTCACGTAGAGTATGAAACGGGTAACCGTCACTACGCACACGTTGACTGTCCTGGTCACGCTGACTACGTTAAAAACATGGTTACTGGTGCGGCCCAAATGGATGGAGCTATTCTTGTAGTAGCTGCTACTGATGGTCCAATGCCTCAAACTCGCGAGCACATCCTTTTGGCTCGTCAGGTAGGTGTACCTAAAATTGTAGTTTTCATGAACAAAGTTGACATGGTTGATGACCCTGAGTTGTTAGACCTTGTTGAAATGGAAATTCGTGAATTACTTAGTTTCTACCAGTTTGATGGTGACAACACACCAATCATCCGTGGTTCTGCCTTAGGTGGTTTGAACAAGGATGCCAACTGGGTTCCAAAAATTATGGAATTGATGGACGCTGTTGATGCATTTATTCCAATTCCTCCACGTCAGGTTGACAAGCCTTTCTTGATGCCTGTTGAAGACGTATTCTCTATTACCGGTCGTGGTACTGTTGCTACTGGTAGAATCGAGACTGGAGTTATTAACTCTGGAGAAGAGGTTGAAGTAATCGGAATGCAGGAAACAAAGATGAAGTCGGTTGTAACCGGTGTTGAAATGTTCCGTAAATTATTGGATCGTGGAGAAGCTGGTGACAACGTAGGTTTATTGTTACGTGGTATTGACAAAAACGATATCCGCAGAGGTATGGTTATTGCAAAACCGGGTTCAATTACTCCTCACACTGATTTCAAAGCTGAAATTTACGTATTGAAGAAAGAAGAAGGTGGTCGTCACACTCCTTTCCATAACAGATACCGTCCTCAGTTTTACCTTCGTACAACAGACGTAACAGGAGAAATCGTTCTTCCTGAGGGTCGCGAAATGGTAATGCCTGGTGATAACGTAACCATTACTGTAAAGTTGATCGTTCCTGTAGCGATGGATAAAGGTCTTCGTTTCGCTATCCGCGAAGGTGGACGTACCGTTGGTGCTGGTCAGGTAACTGAAATCATTGCCTAATTGAATTGTAGGATATAGCAGATTCCCTCATGGGAATCTGCTATTCTACCTGCGAATAATCAGTAAACGGGTGTAGTTCAAGGGTAGAATAGCGGTCTCCAAAACCGTTGATGGGAGTTCGAATCTCTCCACCCGTGCAAACAAAAGAAAATGAATAAACTAAAAGTATATTTTCAGGAAAGCTACCAGGAGTTGGTACACAAGGTAAGTTGGCCAACATGGCCTGAGCTCCAAAGTAGTGCAATCATTGTGATGGTAGCATCTGTTATTATTGCCCTAATTGTTTTGGCAATGGACTCAAGCTTTAGGTTTATCATGGAAAATCTTTATAAAATCTCCGGGTAATGACCTCAGGTGAAATACATAATGAAACTGTTTCAAATCCTTCTTCCGATTCTTCAAAGAAGTGGTACGTAGTTCGCGCCATTTCCGGAAAAGAGAAGAAAATTAAACAGTACATTGAAGTAGAGATTGGTCGTCTCGGATTGAGTGATTATGTGGCTCAGGTACTTATTCCAACTGAAAAAATTTACCAAATCAGAAACGGTAAGAAAATCAGTAAGGAAAGGAACTTTTTCCCGGGCTATATATTGATAGAAGCAACTTTGGTAGGGGAAATTCCTCATGCCATCAAGAATATTACTGGCGTAATTGGGTTCCTTGGTGATAAGAATGGTGACCCTCTTCCCCTCAGGCAGGCAGAGGTAAACCGAATTTTAGGTAAGGTTGACCAATTGGCAGAAAAAGATGAAGAATTGACCATTCCATTTATTGTTGGTGAAACGGTAAAAGTAGTTGATGGTCCGTTTAACAGCTTCTCCGGTGTGATTGAAGAAATCAATGAGGAAAAGAAAAAATTGAAAGTGATGGTGAAAATTTTCGGAAGAAAAACACCACTAGAGCTTTCTTACATGCAAGTTGAAAAAGAATAACAAGAGCCTCAAGGCATCAAAATAAAGTAAAAAATGGCGAAAGAAATCACTGGCTTTGTGAAACTTCAGGTGAAAGGTGGAGCAGCTAATCCTGCCCCTCCAATCGGTCCTGCTTTAGGTTCCAAAGGTGTAAACATTATGGAGTTCTGTAAGCAGTTTAATGCTAGAACCCAAGACCGTCCCGGAAAAATTTTACCGGTATTAATTACCGTTTATTCTGATAAGTCGTTCGACTTTATCATTAAAACGCCACCCGTTGCCGCTCAATTGTTAGAGGCCGGAAAAGTTAAGTCTGGCTCAGCCGAACCTAACAGAAAAAAAGTTGGTTCGGTTACCTGGGAGCAAGTTCAGGCTATTGCACAGGAAAAAATGCCGGATTTGAATTGCTTTACCATTGACTCAGCAATGAGCATGGTTGCAGGAACCGCAAGAAGCATGGGAATCACCATTAACGGAGAAAGTCCCTTAAAGAAATAATCACCCTTAACCGAAATTCAAAAAGCTATACTCATGGCTCAAATAACGAAGAACAGAAAGAAAGTGGAGGGTCTTGTTGACAAGAAGAAATCCTACACACTAGGAGAGGCCTCCAAATTGGTTAAGGACATCACTTATACCAAATTCGATTCATCCGTAGACCTTTGCATCCGTTTGGGTGTAGATCCGCGAAAAGCTAACCAAATGGTAAGAGGTATTGTAACCTTGCCTCATGGAACCGGAAAGGTTAAAAAAGTACTTGTACTTTGTTCACCTGATAAGGAGGAAGAGGCCAAAGCAGCAGGAGCAGATTTTGTTGGATTGGATGAGTACATTGAAAAAATCAAAGGTGGTTGGACCGGTGTGGATGTAATCATCACAACCCCAACAGCAATGGGTAAAGTAGGTGCTCTTGGAAAAATTCTTGGTCCCCGCGGTTTAATGCCAAACCCTAAAACCGGCACGGTTACCATGGAAGTGGGCAAGGCAGTGGCTGAGGTAAAAGCCGGAAAAATTGATTTTAAAGTTGATAAAACCGGTATTATCCACGCCTCTATTGGTAAGGTTTCTTTTGAAAGCGATAAAATTGCTGAAAATGCTAATGAATTATTGCAAACCATTTTAAAGTTGAAGCCTAGTGCAGCCAAAGGAGCATACATAAAAAGTATTTTCCTTTCAAGTACCATGAGCCCGGGTATCCAAATTGAACCAAAATCAATCGCCTAACCAACTAATCACTTCAAGTAAAAATTGACATGAGAAAAGAAGAAAAAAACTCGGCTATCGAAGAGTTGGTGGTGGAAATCCAAAACAACCCTAACTTTTATATCACGGATATATCTACCTTAACTGTTGCAAAAAACAACGAGTTGCGTAGAAAGTGTTTTCAGGCAGATATTCGCCTGAAAATGGTAAAAAACACCCTGCTAAGAAAAGCGCTTGAGCGTTCCTCAGGTGACTATGAATCTTTGTACCCTGTTCTTAAAGGATCCTCTTCAATAATGTTTTGTGAATTAGGAAACGCTCCTGCCAAACTTATTAAGGAATTCAGAAAAAAGAACGATCGCCCAATTTTGAAGGCTGCTTGGGTTGAAGAGTGTTCTTACATCGGTGATAACCAGATCGATGCTCTGGTAGCAATAAAATCTAAAAACGAATTGATTGGTGACGTTATTGGTCTTTTACAATCGCCTGCTAAAAATGTTGTTTCTGCCCTTCAATCAGGTAAAAACAAGTTGGCAGGAATTGTAAAAACGCTCTCCGACCGTAATTAATCCGTCAAAACTGTCTAATTCAATTAAGTTCAATCCCCTAATCAAAACAAATAACAATGGCTGATTTGAAAGCTTTTGCTGAACAACTGGTTAACCTTACCGTGAAGGAAGTTAACGAACTCGCTCAAATTCTTAAAGATGAATACGGAATTGAGCCTGCCGCTGCTGCTGTTGCAGTTGCTGCCCCTGCTGGTGGTGCCGGAGATGGCGCTGCTGCTGCAGAAAAAACAACTTTTGACGTTATCCTAAAATCAGCCGGTGCTGCTAAGTTAGGTGTAGTTAAAATTGTAAAAGATATCACCGGCCTTGGCCTTAAAGAAGCAAAGGATCTTGTTGACGGAGCTCCAAAACCATTAAAGGAAGGAATTTCTAAAGAAGATGCTGAAGCCATTAAAGCTCAATTAACTGAAGCCGGAGCTGAGGTTGAAATTAAGTAATAACGTCTTATAACGTTAGTCAGGACCTCCAGGAATAGCAATTTTCCTGGAGGTTTCCGAGTTTCTGTCTTTTTAATTGCATTGTTGGTTGATTAAAAATAAATTTAGCCTTGGCCACAAAAACCGATAAACTTAGTGGAAGAGTAACATTCTCTTCTCTTAAAAATCAGGTACCATATCCTGATTTTCTGGACGTTCAGGTGAAATCTTTTCAAGATTTCTTTCAGTTGGAAACAACCCCTGAAAACCGTAAAAACGAAGGGCTTTTTCAGGTGTTTGCCGAAAATTTCCCTATCACCGATGCCAGGAATAATTTTGTTCTTGAATTCCTCGATTATTTTGTTGATCCTCCCAGATACACCATTGATGAATGTATCGAAAGAGGCTTGACTTATTCAGTGCCGCTCAAGGCAAAGTTGAAGCTTTATTGCACCGACCCTGAACACGAGGATTTCGAAACCATTATTCAGGACGTTTACCTTGGAACCATTCCTTACATGACCCCCAAAGGGACATTCGTAATCAATGGCGCTGAAAGGGTTATCGTTTCGCAATTACACCGCTCTCCCGGCGTGTTTTTTGGTCAGAGCCGCCATGCGAATGGTACAAAGCTTTATTCTGCCAGAATCATCCCATTCAAGGGATCCTGGATTGAATTTGCTACTGACATTAACAATGTGATGTATGCTTACATCGACAGAAAGAAAAAACTTCCTGTAACAACTTTGTTAAGAGCCATCGGGTTTGAAAGTGATAAAGATATCCTCGAGATTTTTAATCTTGCAGATGAACTGAAGGTTAGCAAAACAGGAATCAAGAAAGCTCAAGGCAGAAAGTTGGCTGCTCGAGTTTTGAAAACCTGGATTGAGGATTTCGTGGATGAGGATACAGGCGAGGTTGTTTCTATCGAAAGGAACGAGGTTTTAATTGACCGCGAAACCATTCTTGATGCACATCACCTTGATTTGATTTTAGATTCAAACGTAAAATCTATCATCCTTCATAAAGAAGAAATTAACGCAGCCGATTTCTCCATTATTTATAATACCCTGCAAAAGGATACTTCAAATTCTGAGAAAGAAGCTGTTGAACATATTTATCGTCAGTTAAGAAATGCAGAACCACCGGATGAGGAAACCGCCCGTGGTATCATTGACAAGCTTTTCTTTTCCGATAAGCGTTACGACCTTGGTATTGTTGGTCGTTACCGTATCAATAAAAAATTGAATCTTGAGATTCCTGAAGAAACCAAAGTGTTGACAAAGCAGGATATTATCGAGATTATTAAATACTTGATTGAGCTAATTAACTCTAAAGCGGATGTGGATGATATTGACCACCTAAGTAATCGAAGGGTTAGAACCGTAGGGGAGCAGTTGTATGCTCAGTTCGGTGTGGGCCTCTCAAGGATGGCCAGAACCATTCGCGAAAGAATGAACGTTCGCGATAATGAGGTATTTACTCCTACCGATCTGATTAACGCGAAAACGCTCTCTTCGGTAATCAATTCGTTTTTTGGTACCAACCAGTTATCTCAGTTCATGGATCAAACCAATCCACTGGCTGAAATAACGCACAAAAGAAGATTATCGGCACTCGGGCCAGGCGGTCTTTCCAGAGAAAGAGCAGGTTTTGAGGTTCGTGACGTTCACTATACACACTATGGTCGTCTTTGTACCATTGAAACCCCTGAAGGTCCAAACATTGGTTTGATTTCTTCTTTGTGTGTGTTCGCAAAAATTAATAAGCTTGGTTTCATTGAAACACCTTACAGAAATGTAGTGGATGGAAAAATCGATTTCAATGAGCCAATTCATTACCGAACAGCAGAACAGGAACATAATAAAACCATTGCTCAGGCCGTGGCTGATGTTGCTGATTCGGGCGAAATTCTTGATAAAAGAGTTAAGGCCAGATTAGGTGGGGATATGCCAATTGTTGAGCCAGACAAGTTGGATTTAATTGATGTGGCCCCTAACCAGATTGCCTCTATTGCTGCTTCATTAATTCCTTTCCTTGAGCATGATGATGCCAACCGTGCATTGATGGGTTCAAACATGCAACGTCAGGCAGTTCCGTTGTTAAGACCGGAGGCTCCTTATGTTGGAACAGGTTTAGAGGCATTGGTTGCCCGTGACTCAAGGGTTTTAATTAATGCAGAGGGTGATGGGGTTGTAGAGTATGTTGATGCAAAAGAAATTGTTATCCGTTACAACCGATCTGATGCCCAAAAGGCTGTTAGTTTTGATGATGATATCAAAAGATATTCTTTGATTAAGTTTAGAAAAACCAATCAAAGTACTTGTATCAACCTTAAACCAATTGTAACCAAAGGCCAAAGAGTTTCTCTAGGTCAAGTTCTTTGCGAGGGTTATGCCACGCAAAACGGAGAATTAGCTCTTGGTAGAAATTTGAAAGTGGCCTTCATGCCATGGAAAGGTTATAACTTTGAGGATGCTATTGTAATCTCTGAAAGAGTTGTTCGTGAAGATATTTTTACCTCGTTGCATATTGATGAATATGTATTGGAAGTAAGAGATACCAAACGAGGACTTGAAGAATTAACCAATGATATTCCTAATGTTAGTGAAGAGGCTACAAAAGATCTTGATAATAACGGATTAATCAGGGTTGGTGCAGAGGTGAAAGAAGGGGATATTTTGATAGGAAAAATTACCCCCAAAGGTGAAACTGATCCATCTCCGGAGGAAAAACTTCTTCGTGCTATTTTTGGTGACAAAGCAGGTGATGTGAAAGATGCATCCTTGAAAGCACCTCCATCGCTGAAAGGAGTTGTCATTGATAAGAAATTATTTTCAAGGGTTGTTAAGGATAAAAAATCCAAGACAGACGAAAAGCCTATCATGGCAAAACTAGACGAGGAGTACGGACAAGAAATAAATACGCTTAAGGGGTTACTTGTTGAAAAACTCTTCAAAATGGTTGACGGAAAAGTTTCGCAAGGAGTAATGAATAACTTCAAGGAAACTTTAATTCCAAAAGGCTCTAAATTTACCCAAAAGGCTCTGTTAACCATCGATTACCAAAATGTAAATCCTGCCAAATGGACTACAGACAAGGATGATAATGAGTTAATCAAACAGACCATTCATAACTTCAACATCAAAGCCAATGATTTGCTGGGTGCATACAAGCGCAAGAAGTTTGCTTTAACCGTTGGTGACGAGTTACCTGCAGGTATTATTCAGTTGGCCAAAGTTTATATTGCCAAAAAGAGAAAACTGAAAGTAGGGGATAAAATGGCAGGTAGACATGGAAACAAAGGAATTGTGGCCCGAATTGTAAGAGATGAGGATATGCCTTTCCTTGCCGACGGAACTCCGGTTGATATCGTTCTTAATCCATTGGGAGTACCTTCGAGGATGAACCTTGGACAAATTTATGAAACTGTATTGGCCTGGGCCGGGCAGAAATTAGGGCTGAAATTTGCAACCCCAATTTTTGATGGTGCGTCTATTGATGAAATTAATCATTACACAGATTCAGCAGGCATTCCAAGATACGGACAAACCTACCTTCATGACGGAGGAACCGGTCAACGCTTTGATCAGCCCGCTACCGTTGGTATCATTTATATGATGAAATTAGGACACATGGTGGATGATAAAATGCATGCACGTTCTATCGGTCCTTATTCATTGATTACCCAGCAACCACTTGGCGGTAAAGCCCAGTTCGGAGGTCAGCGTTTCGGTGAAATGGAGGTTTGGGCTCTAGAAGCTTTTGGTGCGGCTAATATTCTTCAGGAAATCTTGACCATCAAGTCGGATGACGTGAGTGGAAGAGCCAAAGCTTATGAGGCCATCGTAAAAGGAGAGAATATGCCTACTCCTGGAATTCCTGAATCTTTCAATGTGTTGTTGCATGAATTGAGAGGTCTGGGATTGTCAATCAGCATGGAATAGTTTTTTCAGTGACGGGTAGAAAATGCCCGTCACTTTATTTGATTTTTAACCTTAACAGGGAAACAAAAAAATGGCGCTAAAAAGAGATAATAAGGTCAAGAGTAATTTCTCAAAGATCATCATCAGCCTTGCTTCACCCGAGTCGATTTTAGATAAATCAAGCGGTGAAGTAATAAAGCCTGAAACCATTAATTACAGAACCTACAAACCTGAAATGGGAGGGCTGTTTTGTGAGCGTATTTTCGGTCCGGTAAAGGATTGGGAATGTGCTTGCGGTAAATATAAACGGATTCGTTACAAGGGTATTGTCTGCGACCGTTGTGGTGTTGAGGTAACCGAAAAGAAAGTAAGACGTGAAAGAATGGGCCACATTCAACTGGTGGTTCCTGTTGCGCATATCTGGTATTTCAGATCCTTACCCAATAAAATTGGTTACCTTCTTGGTTTACCCACAAAGAAGTTAGATTCTATCATTTACTACGAACGCTATGTAGTAATTCAGGCCGGTGTAAAAGAGGCGGATGGAGTTAATAAAATGGATTTTTTATCGGAGGAAGAGTATTTGAATATCCTGGATACCTTACCAAAAGATAATCAACACCTGGATGACAACGACCCCAATAAGTTTATTGCTAAAATGGGTGCCGAGGCTTTGAATGAGCTTTTGGCAAGAATTGATTTGGATGAATTGTCGTATAGCCTGCGTCACAAAGCAAATACCGAAACAAGCCAACAACGTAAAACCGAATCTCTAAAAAGATTGCAGGTTGTTGAAGCTTTCAGACATTCAAGGGAGAACGTAATTAATAATCCGGAATGGATGATTTTGAAAGTTATTCCGGTAATACCGCCTGAACTTCGTCCTTTGGTGCCATTGGATGGTGGTCGTTTTGCAACCTCTGATTTGAATGACCTTTATAGAAGGGTGATTATTCGTAATAATCGTTTAAAAAGATTGATGGAGATTAAAG
Source organism: Bacteroidia bacterium (assembly GCA_044370375.1). GTDB lineage: Bacteria > Bacteroidota > Bacteroidia > UBA4408 > UBA4408 > JBILVQ01. The sequence goes on along the minus strand of JBILVQ010000003.1, from coordinate 15,891 downwards.
CTCCTGAAGTTATTTTAAGAAACGAAAAGAGGATGCTTCAGGAATCTGTTGATTCCTTGCTTGATAACTCAAGAAAATCCAATGCTGTTAAAACAGAGTCAAATCGTGCCTTAAAATCTCTTTCTGACTCTTTGAAAGGAAAACAAGGACGTTTCCGTCAGAATTTATTAGGTAAACGTGTTGACTACTCTGCCCGTTCTGTAATTGTTGTTGGGCCTGAAATGAAACTGCATGAATGTGGTCTTCCTAAAGACATGGCAGCAGAGCTTTTTAAGCCATTTATTATCCGCAAATTAATTGAAAGAGGAATTGTAAAAACAGTTAAGTCTGCCAAAAAAATTGTTGACAGAAAAGATGCTGTTGTTTGGGATATTCTTGAAAATATTTTGAAAGGTCATCCTGTGTTGTTAAACCGTGCACCCACACTCCACAGATTGGGTATACAGGCTTTTCAACCAAAGTTAATTGAAGGGAAAGCAATTCAGTTACATCCCTTGGTTTGTACAGCATTTAACGCTGACTTTGACGGTGACCAGATGGCAGTTCACGTTCCACTTGGAAATGCTGCAGTTTTGGAAGCCCAAATGCTGATGCTTGCTTCTCATAACATTTTGAACCCGGCCAATGGTGCACCTATCACCGTTCCTTCTCAGGACATGGTTTTAGGTCTTTACTATATGACCAAAGGGAAGAAAACTACTCCCGAACTTAAGGTTCGTGGAGAGGGTATTTCTTTTTATTCTCCAGAAGAGGTTATCATTGCTTACAATGAAGGAAAAATAGACCTGCACGCTCATATCAAGGTAAAGGTTAATGTGAAGGAAAACGGAGAATTGGTGAATAAACTTTTCGAAACTACCGTTGGAAGAGTTTTATTTAACCAAGTAGTGCCTTATGAGGTCGGTTTTATCAATGATTTGCTTACCAAGAAATCCTTAAGAGATATTATTGGTGTAATTCTAAAAACTTCCGGTGTTGCAAAAACAGCGAAGTTTTTGGACGATATGAAGGACCTTGGTTTCCAAATGGCCTTCAGAGGTGGTTTGTCCTTTAATTTGGCAGATATTATTGTGCCGGACGAAAAGGAGCAAATGATTACTGATGCAAACGTTCAGGTGGAAGAAGTGTTGAACAATTATAACATGGGTTTTATCACCAACAACGAGCGTTATAACCAAATTATTGATATTTGGACACATACCAATTCACGCTTGACACAACGATTGATGTCATTGCTTATCAATGATAAACAAGGATTCAATTCTGTTTACATGATGCTTGATTCCGGAGCCCGTGGTTCAAAGGAGCAAATTCGTCAGTTATCAGGAATGAGAGGTTTGATGGCCAAGCCGCAAAAATCAGGTGCTTCGGGCGGGGAGATTATTGAGAATCCGATTATTTCCAACTTTAAGGAAGGATTATCGATTCTTGAGTATTTTATTTCAACCCATGGTGCTCGTAAAGGTTTGGCGGATACGGCTCTTAAAACGGCCGATGCTGGTTATTTGACAAGACGTTTGGTGGATGTTTCTCAGGATGTTATTATTAGTATTCCTGATTGTGGGACCTTGCGTGGTCTTGTTGCTATTCCTTTGAAAAAGAACGATGAGATTGTAGAATCTTTGCATGACAGAATTCTTGGAAGGGTTGCGCTCAATGATGTAATTCATCCTAATACCGCAGAAATTATTGTTTCAGGTGGTGAAGAAATTACCGAAGATCAGGCTAAATTAATTGCCGATTCTCCTATTGAATCTGTCGAAATTAGATCCGTACTTACCTGTGAGTCTAAAACAGGTGTTTGCGCCAAGTGCTATGGAAGAAACCTTGCCACCGGAAGGTTGGTTCAAAAAGGTGAGGCCGTTGGGGTAATTGCAGCCCAGTCAATTGGTGAACCGGGAACGCAGTTGACACTCCGTACCTTCCACGTTGGGGGTACCGCTTCAAACGTATCTTCTGAAACTTCTATCAAAGCAAAATACGAAGGAATTGTAGAGTTTGAAGAGTTAAGAGTGGTTGACTTTATTGACAAAGACGGTAAGAAATCTAATGTGGTAATTGGTCGATCTGCTGAATTGCGAGTAGTTGATCCAAAAACTAAAATTGTTTTAACAACCGGAAACGTGCCTTATGGTTCTCAGGTTTATGTTAGTAATGGTGACCTTGTAAAAGCCGGCACCCTTATTTGTGACTGGGATCCTTATAATGCTGTTATTGTTTCTGAGTTTGCAGGAAAGATTGAGTATGAAAGTCTTGCAGATGGTGTTACCTACCGTGAGGAGTCAGATGAACAGACAGGTTTTGCCGAGAAAGTGGTTATTGAAACCAGGGATAAAACAAAGAACCCTGCCATTAAGGTTATCAGCAAAGGCAAGGATTTACTAAAGACTTACAACATTCCTGTAGGAGCTCACATTATTGTAAACGATGGCGAGAACATTGACGCAGGTCAGATTCTTGTTAAAATTCCTCGTTCTTCCGGTAAACTGGGTGATATCACGGGTGGTTTACCGCGTGTAACAGAATTGTTTGAAGCAAGAAATCCATCCAATCCTGCTGTAGTAACAGAAATTGATGGAATTGTTTCATTCGGAAAAATCAAAAGAGGTAATCGTGAGGTAATTGTTGAAAGCAGAACCGGTGAAGTAAAAAAATACTTGGTTCCACTTTCTAAGCATATTTTGGTTCAGGAGAACGACTTTATCAAGGCCGGATTCCAACTTTCTGATGGAGCAATTTCTCCAGATGATATTTTGTCCATCAAAGGACCAACAGCTGTTCAGGAATATTTGGTGAATGAAATTCAGGAAGTTTACCGTTTACAAGGTGTAAAAATCAATGATAAGCACTTTGAGGTAATTGTTCGTCAGATGATGCGTAAAGTTGAAATTGATGATGCGGGCGATACCAGATTCCTTGAAAAACAATTGGCCAACAAAGCCGATTTCATGGAAGAGAACGATACTTTGTACGGCAAAAAAGTAGTAGAAGATCCGGGCGATTCAGATAATTTAAAGGCCGGACAAATGATTTCTGCCCGTAAACTTAGGGATGAGAATTCAATGCTAAAACGCAAGGACCGCAAACCTGTTATTGCCAGAGATGCAATTCCTGCTACTTCCAGACAAGTTCTTCAAGGTATTACCAGAGCTTCTTTGCAAACCAATAGCTTTATCTCCGCTGCATCCTTCCAGGAAACAACCAAAGTGTTGAATGAGGCTGCTGTTAGTGGTAAAGTTGATGAGTTGTTAGGATTAAAAGAAAACGTAATTGTTGGACACTTAATTCCTGCAGGAACCGGTTTACGTGATTATGAAAAAATCGTGGTGGGTTCTAAGGAAGAGTATGAGAGTTTGATGGCTACCAAAGAAGTAAGTGAGGTTTAAAAAAGTTAAAAATGGCAGACAATAATCAAATCCAGGAAAATCAATTAAACATTGAATTGAGTGAGGAAGTGGCTGATGGGATTTATTCCAATCTGGCCATTATAACTCACTCCAATGCAGAGTTTATTATTGACTTTGTAAGAATTCTTCCGGGAGTTCCGAAGGCAAAAGTTAAATCGCGCATATTGCTAACTCCGCAGCACGCGAAACGTTTGTTACTCGCCTTAAAAGATAACGTTCAAAAATTTGAAGCAAATTTTGGAGTTATTAAAGAAGGAGAAAGCCATTCGGTGCCAATGGGATTTGGCGGCCCTCAGGCTCAGGCCTGAAACAGAACAAAATTAAGCCCCTAACGGGGCTTTTTTTTTATCAATTATGATAATAATTGGAATCATCTTTCGGTGGATTAAACGGCTTGTTATCCTGTTTTTTGCGCTCAGTTTAATAGGGGTATTATTGTTTCGTTTTATTCCGGTACCATTCACACCCTTTATGGTTGTTAAAACCATTGAACAGGTTAGCGATGGAAAAGGCTTTCGCTGGCACAAGGAATGGGTTCCACTTTCACAAATTTCTAAGCATGTACCAAAAGCAATGCTTGCAGCAGAGGATCAGAATTTTATTAACCATAATGGTTTTGATTTTGAGGCAATAAAAAAAGCATATAAGAATAACGAGAAGGGAAGAAGAATAAAGGGAGCAAGCACCATTTCGCAGCAAACCGCCAAGAATGTTTTTTTGTGGCCAGGCAGAACATGGATAAGAAAGGGTTTGGAGGCGTGGTTTACCATGTTGATTGAGTTGTTCTGGAGCAAGGAAAGAATTATGGAGGTGTATGTGAATGTGATTGAGATGGGGCAAGGTGTTTATGGCATTGAGGCCGCAGCCAAAGAATACTATAATAAAAGCAGTGCTGATTTGAGTAAGGGTGAAGCAGCCATGATTGCATCGATTCTTCCCAATCCGGTTTTGTATTCACCCCTACATCCCGATCCAAAAATTTATAGGAAACAGAAAAGAGTATTGTTGAATATGTCAAAAATCAAGGGTATTGATTGGGGCAAGTAATTGCCACCTTTGGTTGCGATTTTTCAAACAGAAGGGTATTCGTGGCCAATTTCAAAAGCGGGTTTTAAAGCTTATACTCAAAGAAGCCATCCTCTTGAATAGAATGGGTTCTTATCTTTTCCTGCTTGAGAATTTTTTTCCACAACAGGATTTTTCGCTGTGAGATTTCACTGCCCAAGACTACAATAGAATTTTTGATTTTGGGAATCATATTTATTACCATGCTGTCGGGATAGTTTTTTTGCGTAAGGTAAACAATGTCAATTTTTGTGGTTAAGGTTGTTTGGCTAAATACAGGATTTAGAAGAATGGTTCTGTTTTCGAACAGAAAAATATTGCGTGTTTTATGAATCCTTATTGGAACAGAACACATGCTTTGGGCAGTTATATCTTGAAAAGATTTGCTTTCAATTCCACAACTGTACCAATGCGTAAAGCAATGAAACCTTTGTGCATTTTCATTTTTTAGAAAATCATTTTCACTGAACAGGACTAATTTTCTTCCATTCATAAATGCCATTGCATTGTTTTTGGGTATGGCATAAATGACCAACGATTTCTGGTTTTCATTTTGGAGCGATTGAAACAAGTTGATTATCGATATTCCTAGAATTAAACTCATCGCCATTATTAAATGATTGGCTTTTTTGTTGAGTATAAAGAGTGTAAAAAATGTAATGATTCCGTACAAAACAAAGGTTTCTGCAATGCTGAAATCTATACCGCTTAATTGTGCAAAAGGGAGGGTTTCAAAGTGGAAAACAATTTTTCTGAGTACCCATAATAATTTTACAGTACTCCATGATACAAGCGTATTTATTAAGGATATTTTCGAAATAAAAACGAATAGCATTCCTGCATACAAAATAACCGTGGTTAGAGGAATAATAATCAGGTTAGAAAGGAGGAAGTAATTCGGGAAGCAATGAAAATACAAAAGTCCCATTGGAAAAGTACTTATTTGGGCTGCAATGGAAACAGCTGTAATCGACCATGCCTGTTTTAAAATCCAGTTTTGAGGGCTAATTACCTCATGAATTCTTTGATAAAACAGGATGATTCCACCCACTGCGCAAAACGAGAGCTGGAACCCAACCTCTGTGGCCAAGTAGGGGTTAATGAGCAGTAATACAAGGCCCGAGGACAAAAGGGTGTTTAACGAATTGGGATTTTTTTGGAAATACTTTCCTGCCTGAAGAAAAGTGAACATGGTGCAAGCCCGCAATACGGAAGGAGATAAGCCTGTAAACATGGCATAAAACCATAGGATCGCAATACTGGTGATTAATCGGATTGTTTTTCCGTGTTTGATTTTTTCCAAATGCTTCAGCACAAGGTCCAGTAAAAGAAAAATGATACCAACATGCATTCCGCTTACCGATAGAACATGCAAGGCCCCGGTGGCTGAATATGCTCTTATGGTATCTGGCGTTAAATCTTCCTCGTGACCGGTAACAAGGGCAGCCAAAACACCAAAATCTTCGGCAGGAGCCCCAATTTGTTTTAGGATATCTAAAACTTTGTTTCGGATTTTCCAGGCATGAATTAGCAAATTACGCGAACCATTGATTTGGGTAAAGCTTACCTCATGTTGTCGAATAAATTGTTGGTGATAAATTCCGTGAAAAGAAAGGTAGCGCTGATAGTTGAATTCGCCGGGGTTTTTAGGTGCGCTTATGGATTTGGGATTAAATTTAATCAGCAGGATTCTGCCCGGCATTAGATTTTCAAATGGAATTTCTTTCGAGAAATATGCCATTATTTTCCCATCAGCCTCTTTACCTATTCCTGTGGAATTGATCAAGCTATTTACCTTCAATACTGCCTTCCATGACTTTGCCGAAATTTTTGGGGCTTCTACAATGGAGACCATTGCAAAATGGAATTGATCAAGATTTTGCCGGCTAAAGTGTGTTGGATTTTTTTCTTCATCATTGTATTGCGTCAAACAAATTGCGGCCAGAAAAATGATGAGGTTAATCAGCAACCCGTTAATCCATTGGAACTTCCAACGCTTATTCATCCGTTGAGAAAAAGCAAGGAAGAAAAGGCTTGTTAATAGGAATATTGGAAATGTGTAGGTTGAAGAAATTCCAAGATTGATGTAGGTTAATATTCCTGCAAGAAAAGGCAACAATATTCGTAAAACAGGTAACTCCTGAGTGATATGCATAAAATGATGAATAAAAAAATAAATCTTAAAATATAACAGTGTAAAATTAAGTATTCTGTGGATTCTAGTAATGTGCATTCTGAAAAATTTTCAACCGTTCGAAAAATAATTGTTGAAATCCGGTGGTCCTTTGGCCGGTAAAAGAAATTAGGGATGAGAGTGCCATAGAGCCAAAAAAGTTCTTTCTGGAAGGCAACTTTGATAGGTGGAAGTTTTCGCAGAATCAGAGAAATTTCTTTTACCTTTATCCTACTAAATTTTGATTCATGAGAATAAAGTTACTTTTGGTTTTCTTCCTCACATTTTGGGCCAGGGTTTCTTTTGCTGTCTTGCCTGTTCCCTCTCAGGTTGCACCATCCAATATGTTGACCAATAGACCCGCCAATGTGCTGATTGATTGGGGCGCTTCAACAGGACAAACCTATTATGAATTGGTTTATGGAACGGACCCTTTGCTTGTGAACGGCACGCAAACCGTCCTGCCGACTGCTAGTAGTTATGCGACCTCCAATTTATTGTTTGGTACAATTTATTATTGGAAAGTGCGTGCCATGAGTGCCACAGATTCTTCTGCCTGGTCTGCTATTTGGCAGTTCACTACCCTTAATAATATTACCATTGTTAGTCCAGCCAACGGAGCAATTCAACAGCCGGTTGATGCCTTGTTAGATTGGTTGGCCATATCAGGAATAGACTATTACGAATATCAGGCGGATACTAGTTCGAGTTTTAACTCGGCTCTTTTTCAGACTGGTTCTGTAGCTGCCTCACAGGTGAATTTATCAGCATTAAATTTCAATGAAACCTATTATTGGCGTTTGAGGGGTATGCACGCAGCAGATACTACGCAATGGACCTCCGTGTTATCTTTTTCTACGTTGAACGGAGTTTCATTGGTTTCTCCAACAACCGCGAGTATTAATCAGGTTTGTAATGTGTTGTTAGATTGGTCTGCAACTTCAGGCCTGACCTTTTACGATTATGAGTATGACACGAGTTCGCAATTTAATTCGCCCAACTTATTTTACGGAAGTGTTACATCCTCTCAGGTGAATGCGGCCAACCTGTTGTTTGGTACGCAATATTTTTGGAGGGTCAGACTTCGCCACGGAGCCGACACTTCTTCTTGGAGCGCGGCCTGGAATTTTACAACCCTTGATCAAATAACGCTCGTAAGTCCTGCCATAGGTGCAACAAATCAAGTGGCAGATCAGTTGGTTGATTGGTCTGCAACCACCGGATTAACTTATTATGAGTATGAGGCTGATTTAACAACTGATTTCAATAGTCCTAATGTGGTTACAGGTTTGGTTTCGGCATCACAAGTTAATTTGATAATATTGTTTTATGATACGGTTTATTACTGGAGGGTAAGAGGTTTGAATTTGACGGATACTACACAATGGTCGGCTGTTTGGAATTTTTCTACCATGCCCAATTTAACTTTGGTAGGTCCGGCCAATGGAAGTAATTTTCAGGCACCCAATGCCTTAATTGATTGGAGTGCAACCTCTGGATTTTCTTTTTACGATTACCAAGCGGATACTTCACCAGGTTTTAATTCCCCTAATTTACAACAAGGTTCAGTTTCAGCCTCGCAGGTAAATCTTGTCAACTGTTTATTTGGGCAGGTTTATTATTGGAGAGCCCGTGCAAGACACTCCGTTGATACGATGGAGTGGAGTCAGCCTTGGTCAATGACCATTGTAGACCAATTGACACAGGTAAGCCCAGCTAACAGCGCTACCGCTGTGTCTGTTAATCCGCTCATTGATTGGTCGCCATTGGCCGGAATTTCTTCTTATGAAATGTGTTTGGATGATGACCTTCAATTCGGAAGCTCCCAATGTTTTTTGATAGGTTCAGGTTCATCGCAGCAATCGGTATCAGGTTTGGCTTATGGAGAAACTTATTATTGGAAAGTACGTGCCATACATTCCTTGGACACATCTGCCTGGTCTCCTATATGGTCTTTCACAACCAGTTTTCAATTAACTACAGGGCCGGTTCTAAACAGCCCGGCCGATTTATCAACCAATTTACCTACTGCCATTACCCTTGATTGGGGAAGTGTTGCAGGTGCACTTACTTATCAATGGCAGGTTGCTGAGAACAACCAGTTTGTAAATGCTATTTTCGGTACTACATCAAGTTTAACGGCTGCAGTGAGTGGGTTACAAAACAGCACGATTTATTTTTGGCGCGTAAGGGCCAATAACGGAGCTGGTTTTTCACCATGGTCTACCACCTTTACATTTTCTACCATTGCCGGAAGTTTTAATACGCCTCCTGTTTTGATGAGCCCTGCCGATTTATCTGTTGGCTTGCCCCTGTCTGTGAATTTCTCCTGGGGTTCAGTTTCAGGCGCTGTTTCCTATGAGTTTGCTATCGATTCTAGCAACATTTTCACAAATCCATTTACCAGTACCGTTACCAATGCAGGCTTGAGTGTTTCTTCCCTAGACTATTCTACACAATATTACTGGAGGGTTCGAGCTTTTGATGGAAGCAATTTTTCTCCATGGAGTTTGGTTTACACATTTAGTACATTGTCCAATCCATTTTCAATTGCTCCCTTTCTAGTAAGCCCTGCTGATTTATCAGCCAATTTACCTATTAGTTTAAACTTGGTTTGGAATACATACCCCGGTGCCAACATTTTTGAATACCAGTATGATACCGATCCATTTTTCGCAGGTTCTAACGCCATTACAACGGTAAATAATACTGAAAATATTTCTGCTTTGCAGTACAATACTACTTACTACTGGAGAGTAAGGGCAGGAGATGGGGTTGTTTATTCACCTTGGAGTCAAACCCGGTCTTTTTCAACCGAGGCCAATCCGCTTTTTGTTTCACCTCAATTGTTTTTTCCTGCTGATTTGGCAACCGGCATAAGCGTGAATCTTAGCTTTCAATGGGCCAATGTGCCTTCTGCGGTAAGTTATCAAATAGCCTATGACTTTGACGGAACTTTTTCTGCTCCAACAATAGGTTCTTCAGCCACCAATTCCTTTACCGTTAATGGCCTCAACTATGATACTACCTATTTTTGGCGGGTGAGGGCTTTTGATGGCAGCTTTTATACCCCTTGGAGTTTGGTAAGTTCTTTTACAACAGAGCCGGTAGTTACCGGGCTTGGTTTTTCTTCGGTGGCTGCTGTTTCTGTTTATCCAAATCCTGTGGTTGATTTCGCGCGGATTGCCATCAATGATCAAGTTCAAAAAATTGCTCAAATTTATATTAGCAATATTTTTGGCCAGGTGGTTTGGACCGCCCATCCTATTGAACAAAGCCAAGTTATTTCTGTTTCCTTATCCGACATTCCATCAGGTGTATATTTCCTATCCTGGGTTACCGAGGATGGACTTGTTCAACAAAGCAGACTTGTAAAACAATAAAATGAATCTGGAAATGAAAGGTCAATATGAGCTCCACGGAATTCAATGCCGGAATTCTTACGATTTTTCATTGCGATTCTTTTTCAAAAAAATAACCACAAAACCAAATCCTTAAATTGATGATCAGAAGTAAATGGTTGATATTTTTCCTGCTCTGCACTGCTGCAGGATTGATGTCGTTTTTAATTCCTCAGGGCCAGCCGGAAATTGCCTATTATCATCATCCGGATTCCATTCCCTATTTACGAAAGGCAGCCATGATGCCACTGGGCCCCGATGATTATTTTTTAAATTCATTTCGCTGCGGAGGTTGCCATGGTCCGGATAGCATGAACACCACTAATATCAATGAGGCAGGAGAGGATGTGAATTTATACACCCGTTGGCAAACAAGCATGATGGGTTTGAGTGCTAAGGATCCGCTTTGGAGGGCAAAAGTTTCACAGGAGATTACGGTTAATCCTTCACATGCCGTTGCCTTGCAAGATAAATGTGTTTCTTGCCACGCACCCATGGGAAAATACACTGCTTTATTTAGAGGAACACCGCATTATGGGTTGAATGATTTGATTGGAGACACCTTGGGTGAGGATGGAGTTTCCTGTGCAACTTGTCATTCATTATCACCCAATGGTGCAGGGCAAAGTTTTTCCGGGAATTTGAACTTCGATACCACACAGGTTATTTATGGACCCTTTGTTAGTCCCTTTACAGGCCCCATGCAATTGTATGAAGGTTACACCCCAATGTTTAGTCAGCACATAAAAGAGTCGGCAACTTGTGCAGGTTGTCATACGCTTATTACCGAAACAGTTGATTTGGCGGGTAATTTTACCGGACAGGAATTTGTTGAACAGGCAACTTTTCATGAGTATAAAAATTCTGACTTTCCTGCCCTTGGAATTACTTGTCAGAACTGCCACATGGCTCGTTTGGCTGATCCTATCGTGATTGCAAACGGCATCATCGGCTTGCCGGCCCGTTCACCCTTTAATCAACATTCTTTTGCAGGTGCCAACACCTTTATGCTTAATTTGATAAAACAGAATAAAAATTCATTGGGCATCAATATTCCTGACTTCCGCTTCGATACTACTTTGATTGCCTCTTATGATATGCTTCAAAACAGGTCAATTGATTTGGACTTATTGGTGGATAGTATCAATGCTGATACAGCCTATTTCAGGGTGAAAATTCTGAACAAGGCAGGCCATAAATTCCCCTCCGGCTATCCTGCAAGGCGTGCAGTTGTTCAGTTCGTGGTGTTAGATGGTCAGAATGATACTGTTTTTAAATCAGGTATTTTCAATAATGAATTCAGGGTAAGTGGAGAGAACGCTAATTTCGAACCACATCATCCAATGATAAACCAAAGTAATGTTTCCCAAATTTATGAGATGAGCCCGGGTGATGTAAATAATCAGTTTACTTCATTGCTTGAAAGAGCTGCGGTAATTTTGAAAGATAACAGGATTCCACCGGTAGGTTTTGTTACTTCTACCTCCATTTACGATACGGTGAAAATTTCGGATGATGCTTTGTTTGATCCAGACTTCAATCAAACCGGGATTGTTGAAGGAACCGGAACAGACTACATTCATTATCACATTCCTGTGGCTGGGTTATCTGGAAATTTAAAAGTTCGAACAAAAGTGTACTATCAATCGGTTCCTCCAAAGTGGTTGGCCGAAATGTTTACATTGAATACCCCGCAAATTGATACTTTCAGAACCATGTATCAGAATTCCGACCGTACTCCGGTTTTGGTGGCTTCTGATAGTTTGGTCAATCTTCAACTGATTACAGGAAAAAAATTGCAGGATAGAGCGGAGTGGACCATTGGTCCGGTACCTTCTAGAGATGGCAGGGTGCTGGTGAAGGCACCTTCCGGAACCTTGGTGAGTCATTTTGAAGTTTTTTCTTCGGATGGTAAAAGACAGATAAACAGCAGGTTAAACGGAAATCAAGCCCTTTTTGAATTGGTACTACCTGAAGCACCGGGTTATTATTTTTTGAAAATCTACACCAATCGCGGAAATATTTACCGAAAACTCTATCGAAGCTAGTTTTTTCGTATTTTCGTCATATCAAATCAACCAAAAATTACCAACCACATCCATGAAAACTTTTACTGTTTTCCTGCCGCTCCTCGGGGCAGCTATTTTCGCCCTCGGCACTTTTCAGGCTCAGGCGCAATTAAGTTTTAATAATGCTAATTCGCAATTAAGTACTTCTGCCTTTCACAGTGGTAATGTTGTTGCCGTAATTGACATGAACGCAGACGGGTTAGACGACATTCTTCGATTGGATGGCGGAACCCAAATGAACATTGAACTTCAGAATAGAACCGGTGGTTTTACGAACCATTTTTTAGGTGCAACCGGTGTTGGAAGTGCATGGGGTATGGCTGTTGCCGATTTAGATCATAACGGATGGAAGGATATCATTATCGGTGGAGGAAGTTCAGGAAGGTTGTGTATGGTTTCTGACAATGGAAGCAACCCTGTTGGAACAGTTACAGCCATCCCTGGTGGTAATTTTTTCTGGCAGAATATCACCATCGTGGATATCAATAATGATGGTTGGGAAGATGTTTTCGGATGTGATGATAACAATTACTCAAAGCTGTTTTTGAATGATGGGGCAGGAAACATTGCTATTTCGAATTTGGTTGATTTTAATCCTAATCCCGGAAACTGGACTGGAACCAATGATCCCAACGATTCAGGAAATTATGGTAGTGTATGGACTGACTTTGACAATGATGGCGATATGGATTTGTTTATTGCAAAATGTCGCCAGTCTTCCACCAATCCTGCTGATTTAAGAAGGATTAATCAACTTTATGTTAATGATGGTAACAACAATTACACAGAAGACGCTGCTGCCTACAACATGAACATCGGATGGCAAACCTGGTCGGCTAGTTTTGGTGATTACGACAATGATGGTGATTTTGATATGTTTTTGACCAACCATGACCACCAGTGTCAGTTGTTCGAGAATGACGGAAATGGAATGTACACGGAGGTTACTTCTTCTAGTATGATTAATTATTCCAGCGGAAGCATTATGCAATCTGTTTTTGAAGACTTTGATAATGATGGATTCGTTGACATTTTAATGTCGGGTTCTGAGTGGAAGTATTTCAAAAACAATGGCGATGGTACCTTTGGTAATGTTGCCGGTTTGTTTGCCAATAACGGAATGAATTCTTATGCCGTTGGTGATGTAAATCATGATGGGTTTATTGATGTTTATGCCAGCTACGGTGATGTTTATGTATCCCCCACCAACATTGATGATGTTTTGTACCTAAATGATGGTAACGATAACCATTTTATTACCTTTAATTTAGAAGGAACCATCAGCAATAAAGGCGCAATAGGGGCACGTGCTCATATTTATGGACCTTGGGGTGTTCAAATCAGAGAGGTTCGTGCCGGTGAAAGTTATGGAAACAATTATTCTTCTCAGTTGCATTTCGGACTTGGAACCAATGCTGTAGTTGATTCTGTTTTGATTACATGGCCTTCAGGGATTACTACTACTTTCGGACAATTGGCGGCTGATCAATTTGTTCATGTAATTGAAAACCAATGTTCAGTTTCAGGAAATTTGTTAACCGGAGCTCCGGTTCTTTGTCCCGGACAATCCGCTACACTTAACGCGGCCAATGGCTTTTCTTCCTATGAATGGAGTACCGGTGAAACTACACAAAGTATCACCGTATCTACCACAGGTTCTTATAATGTTATTGTTACCGATGCCAATGGTTGCACCGGGATTTCAACAACTGTAATCGTTACCAGTAATCCTGACGAAACACCAATCGTTGCGACTCCGGCAGATTTAACTTTTTGTGAAGGTTCGTCAGTAGTGCTAACCTCTTCTGTAGCCCAGGGTGGTTATGCATGGTCAACCGGTGAGACAACCCAAACCATCTCTGTTACCCAAGGAGGAACCTACACAGTAACTATTCAAGGAACCTGTCAGGCCTATACATCAAGCCCGGTTGTGGTGAGTATGCTTGCTTCACCGGCACCCAATGGAAATGGAACTTCTATAAACACTCCACAATCAGTTACTTTAACTGCAAATGGAAATAATCTTTCTTGGTATGATGTTCCAACCGGCGGAACAGCTTTAGGAACCGGAACAAGTTTTACCACACCCGTAATTTCATCTCCTACAACCTATTATGTTGAAGATGTTGCTCTTTACCCTGGTGTAATTTCATATACCGGACAAACAGACCATTCCGGGTCTAAGTACAGTGGTAATACAACCAGCGCTAATCTGGAATTTGATGTTCTGCAACCAATGGTATTGAAATCTGTAAAAGTTTATACCGACTCTGCAGGTGAAAGAATTATTGAGGTGAGAAATTCAGGTAACACTGTTGTTGCTTCATTAAATATTTTTATTCCTGCTGATACAAGCAGAATCAATTTGAATTTTAACCTTCCTGCCGGAACGGGTTATTCCATTGGCACCAACACTGCACAGAATCAACTATTGTTTGGAACTAACAACCCTTGGTTGCGCAGAAGTTCAACCGGTGTATCTTACCCATACGAGGTAAATGGCCTTGTAAGTATTACCAGTTCAGATCAAGGCGGTTCTTGGTATTATTATTTTTATGATTGGGAAGTACAAGAAGAAAGCCGTGAGTGTACATCCTCACGCACACCAATTTTTGTTGATTTTGTAACCGGGATTCAAGGTACTGCTTTGACCAACATGCCATCTGTTTTCCCTAACCCTACAGAAGGAAATCTTAACATAAATCTTGGGGATGTTGCAGGTGATGCATTGAGTATTGAAATGGTTGATGTTGCCGGAAGAGTTGTATTGAATCAATCTTTTAGTAATTTGAATAATGGTTCTACGGTTCAATTGAATACAGAATCCGTTTCAAAAGGTGTTTATTCAGTTCGTTTGAGAAGCACCAATGGAGAATGGAGTCAAAGAATTGTAAAACAATAAAAGCGATTTTTATTTCAACAAAAAAGGCAGTCATTGACTGCCTTTTTTGTTTTTATTGAATCGAACATTTTCTTGCTCTTACTATATTTTAAAAGAGAGATCAAAGCGTAAGTCCATTCAGTTTTACTGGATAGAAACTGATGCTGCCTTCAATTATTGCTTAATAATTCTACAATTGCTAATGTTTCCCTTTTGGTTTCTTAACCTTAACCAGTAAATCCCAGCATCCATTTCATTGTTTAACTGAATAGATTTTCCTGTGAGCTTGGTTTCAGCTACAATTTGCTTTCCTGCAATATCAATTACCGAATAAAAATAGTCCTGAGAATTGTTTTCCAGCGATAGTTGCAATTCATTGGTAAATGGGTTAGGAAAAACTTGAACCGAGGAAATTATTTCTTCACTTTGTATTTTCGTTTCAATATTTGGCTCAAGAGATTCCTCGTCAGCAATTCTGTTTGCTCCAAGGAATCCAATAGTGCAAACATTTCCGAACTGCCCCGATGTGCCGGCAATAGAAGCCCTTACCCTTATTGAGTATTGGGTTGTGTTTTGAAGGCTGGGATTTAGATTTGTAAAGCTTAAAGTTGTGCTGGTCTGGATCCTGCTACAATAAACAACCGATAAATTGTTTACATCCCTGAATTCAAATTCATATTGATTGGCCCCGGCAACCGGTAAGGCCACCACACTCGATGTTAGTTGAAGATTGGTACGATTACAATCCTGAGAACGGAGGGAGGTTAAGGGCACACCAAAGATTTCAGGATTAGGGACTGTGCTGATGGTACATGTGTCGCCATTGATGCCCCAATTCCCTCCGTAAAAGATCCTTACCGTAATGGCATAAGTTGTGCCCCAATTAAGAGCAGGG
>JBILVQ010000267.1:0-4203 GCA_044370375.1 Bacteroidia bacterium | reverse complement strand
ATGCGCTATTGATTAACCTTACGGTAATTCCATTTTCTTTGTTTGCAGGATTTGCATTGCTATACATCACCTTTAAACCCTTTATGGCAGGCACTCCCAAAGAAATAAGTTTCGATTTACACAGTCATGATGCAGTATTGGATAATTTGAGCAAACGAAGCATCAATCATATCGCGGTGGCGGTCGACTTTAGTGCAGCAGACGCAAGTGCCATGCGTCATGCTCTAACAGAAATTGACAAGGGTAAAAAGATTACCTTATTGCACATCAATGAATCGGCAGGTGCCTTAATTTTAGGAGGTGATATCATGGATAAAGAAAGCGAAACAGACATGGTGGCCCTTCAAAAATATGCCTTGCGTTTGCAGGGATTGGGATACGAGGTAGAAACAAAATTGGGCTTTGGAACTCCTGTGAAAGAAATAACCAAAATGGTTGAAACCTGCGGTGCCGAAATGTTGGTAATGGCCACCCACGGACATAAAGGCTGGAAAGACACACTCTTTGGAACCACCGTTGACAAGGTGAGACACAGCGTAAAAGTACCGGTTGTTATTGTTTCGGGGGATCGATAAGAAATAAAAACCACCCATCGTTTATCGGCAGAAAAAGGCTTCTTTTTTTTATCAAAACAAAAAAAAATCGTCTGTAAACCTTTACGATTTACAGACGATTCATTCAAAAAAATTGGTCCGGTTCTATCTATTCAAAATCAACTTACGGGTTATTGCCTCTTCACCAATTTGCAGACGAAGCAAATACATTCCGGTGGTCAATCCTGAAAAATCATACTGACTTTTAAAAGAACCGTTATGGCTGCCTTCAAAATGCAGCAACTCTTTGCCCGACAAATCCATCAATGAAACTGAATAAGGTAAGTTTTCATTGGTTTCGAAACTCACATTTACCATTCCATTGGTTGGATTCGGATAAAGATTAAAGTTGAGTCCAACAAAATCATTTGATTGAATACCCGTTAAACAATTTACATTCACATTTACTGCTGTTCCAACACAACCGGTATTGGTTGTTTCAACCACACTAACAAGGCCTCCCGGTCCTGTAAAGCTTACACTAATCTGGTTGGTGCCCTGACCACTTAAAATACTGGCATTGGCAGGTACCGACCATTGATACGTAGATCCTGCGGTACTCTGAACACTAT
Source organism: Bacteroidia bacterium (assembly GCA_044370375.1). Lineage (GTDB taxonomy): Bacteria > Bacteroidota > Bacteroidia > UBA4408 > UBA4408 > JBILVQ01. The sequence continues at coordinate 3,038 of JBILVQ010000267.1, read as the reverse complement.
AGGTTTCAATAGCGCCTGTGCAAGAAGCCAAGGTCTGATTCCCAGAAATGGCAGAAGTATTCACAACACCACTTACAAAAATGTAATCATACTTTTCTTCTTGGTCCATCACAAAACCAAATTGGTCAACATAGTACAAACCGGTAGAATGAAGTCCCGCTGAATTGTAGGTTACAGTGATAGGTCCGTTACCAACAGCTGTTGAAGGGTTGGCTCCGGTTCCAAAATCCCAGTTAATGGTTGAACCCGGAAACATTGAATTATCGGTATAGTTATAATAAGTAACCGTTGAACCCAGACATGGATTGGTTGAAAGGGCACCAAAATTTACCCCAAAGCAGAAATTTGGATTATCAACTTCCAATAATTCGGAAGTACTGCCTCCATTACCGCAACCATTCTGAGGTGTTACAGTTATGGTTGCATTCTGGTTCAACATATTAACAGTAACATCGGTAGTACCTTGTCCAACACTGATGCTGGCTGCATTGGGCGGTGAAATCGTCCAGGAATAATAGCTGGCATTGTTCACATTGCTAATGCTTAAATCGAAAGATTCACCGGGACAAAAAGTATTGATACCTGTTCCGAACATAAATCCGGCATTGCTCGGTAACTGACCCGAATTGATGGTAATGGAATTAGAAGTTCCGCTGCATCCATTATTAATGACCACATAATAGGTACCGGATTGTGTTAAGGTAAAAGTTGTATTGTTGATGGTAGCAGCCCCTTGAGAAGTTGAATTTCTAAACCACTCATAGGTTGCCCCGCTGATGCTGTTCGCGGTTAAGGTTAAGGAAGAACCCGGACAAAAAGTTGTCCCCGAAGAAGAAATGTTTGCAACAGGAGCAGGTTGTTCTGTAATGGTTACTGTGTTGGAAGTACCGCTGCAACCTATTGCATTGGTCACTACGGTATAATAATCTCCACCTTGATTGACCGATAAACTGGCACCGTTTCCGGCTGCAGTATTACCATTAAAATACCAAACATAGGTGAAACCTGTTCCGGTGGTAGCATCAAGGTTTGTAGCGGTTCCCTGGCAAATAGACAAATTAGCAGCCGTAACATTCACGCTTGGATTGGTGGACATGACAAGGCTTAGCACGGATGATGTGGTTGTGCAACCTGCTGATGAAGTAATTTCAACAACATAGTTTCCATCCATGGTAGCGTTGTAAGTATTGGTGTTGGCACCGCTAATTAAATTACCATTCATAAACCAGGCCCATGATGCACCGGCTGCGGTTCCTGCGGTAAGGGTAATGCTGCTTGTTCCGGGACAAAAACCAAGAGCCGAAGAAGTTAATGTTGGATTTACGGTTGCCAATTGTGTAAGGGTTATTGGAGTAGCGGTGGCAGAGCAACCATTTGGCGAAGTTACGGTTACAGCATAAGAACCACCTGCATTGGCATAAAACATAGCACCAGTTGCGCCAGATATAGGGCTGTTGTTTAACAACCATTGAGCAGTTTCGCCTGTGATTAAATTGGCTGTTAGCGCAATGGAATCGCCCGGACAAAAATCAGTTCCGGCATTGGTGAAAGAAGGATTAGGGGTAACGCCACTGGTGATGGTCAACAAGGAAGATAAGGTTACACAAGCTGCTCCCGATTCTGCTCTCAACTGATAATTACCTGCCGCAGTGGCTGTGTAGCTTATATTACCGGGAGCTGAATTGGTTACAGCAGCACCGTTAAACCACCATTGATAGCTAACACCAGCAACAGCATTTGTTGTTAAGGTAATGCTTGATCCAGAGCAAATAACTGTGCCTGCAGGCGTATTGATGTTGGCCAAAGGTGCACCATTAACAACGATGTTTGTGGTGGCCGTACCAACACAACCGCTCCCATTGGTATAGGTATAGGTAATGACGTGTGTTCCTGCACCGGCAGATGAAGGAGAAAAGCTGTTACCGCTAACCCCTGGACCTGAATAAGTACCACCGGCAGGCGAACCACCGGTAAGCGAGAAGCTATTGTCGTTTTCGCAATAAGTACCCAAAGGTGCCATGCTTACGGTTGGCGCAGCGTTTACAGTAACTGCATCGCTTGCCCCGGAGGTACAACCTAAGGAATTGGTATAAGAATATTGTACAGCAATATTCCCTGTTCCGGTTTGTGCAGGATCAAAATTAGTAACTTGTCCTAAACCGGGAATGGAATAAGATCCACCGGTAGGGCTTCCACCGGCCAAGGCAAAAGGAGTTGCGTTGGCGCATACAGCGCTTTGCGCAATATTTAACTGCACGTTTGGCAAAGGATTAACGGTAACATCAATCGTATCCGTTTGCACATTGTTACAAGCATCGGTAATGGAAACAATGTAAGTAGTATTCACTTCAGGGAAAAGAAAGGGATTAGAAACAGTGGTGCTGCTGATGTTATAATTGGGCGTCCAAGAATAAGTAACACCTCCCGGCAAATTGGCTTGGGTAGAATCACCAAAGCAAATGGTGGCATCCTGTAATTCAATTTCATTGGTAGGATAAGTCACCATACAAACCTGATGATTGTTGTTATAACCACCGGTGGCTGCGGTAAATCCCCAGTAAACATAAGGACTTCCATTGAAAATATTATCTACTACATTACCTGTGTAAGTAGCTCTTAAATCATTGTTTACATAAACTCTAAGCGTTGAATCGGCAGTGGTCCACCAAATTCTCACCAAATAATCTTGTCCGTTTTCAACATTTCCGTTACCGGCTACAATGCCTGTTGGTGCAACGAGACTATTGCCGGCATTATGGGTAACATCGCCATTTCTTAAAATGCCAATGTGGTCAAAAGTAGGGTCGTTGTAATTGGTATTTTGGTAAGTATCAAATTCAACAAACAAAGAAGGTGTTACGCCCAAAATTCCAATTCCTCCACCGCCAACACCTGCGCTTGTACAAACGTTCTGGAAAGCAAAAACAATTCCATCGGCACCTGCGCCATCAGCAGTTCCAAAATTAAAATTGGCAGAAAGGTCAAAATCTTGATTCAGATCTGCCTTTTTTCTGTACCACATAGAGCCGAACTGGCCA
>JBILVQ010000266.1:0-4205 GCA_044370375.1 Bacteroidia bacterium | reverse complement strand
GGGATAGAAGAAAGTTCATTGATTAATTGCTGAAATCTGGATTTCTTTAATGTTCCCTTATTCTGGGCAATTGATAAGGCGATTAAAGTTAGAACGGTTACTTGGGCGGTAAAGGCCTTGGTACTGGCCACTCCAATTTCAGGACCGGCATGGGTATAAGAACCTGCGTGAGACGCTCTTGCTATGGATGAGCCAGCCACATTACAAACACCATAAATGGTTGCTCCTTTAGATTTCGCTAATTCAATGGCGGCCAAAGTATCGGCAGTTTCGCCCGACTGGCTGATAGCGATTACTAAGTCATTCTCATTGATGATTGGGTTCCTGTATCTGAACTCAGAAGCGTATTCAACCTCTACAGGAATTCTTGCCAATTCTTCAATCAAATACTCACCTACCAAGCCGGCATGCCAAGAGGTACCGCAACCAACAATAATGATGCGGTTTGCGTGCATAATTTTAGGCAAGAACTCATTCACACCACCCATTGAAACAATTCCTTGTTCAGGCTTCAAACGCCCTCTCATGCTATCCAAAATAGAACGTGGTTGCTCAAAAATTTCCTTGAGCATAAAATGATCATAGCCACCTTTTTCAATGGCTTCCAGATGCATTTCGAGTTCCTGAATATATGGGGTTTTCGGTTGATTTTTGGTATTGATTATCCTAAGTGGTTGGCCTCTTTCAATAACTGCGATTTCTTCTTCATCGAGATAAACCACATTTTTTGTGTACTCAATGATAGGTGTTGCATCTGAGGCCAAAAAGAATTCATCCTTACCGAGACCAATCACCAATGGTGAACCTTTCTTGGCAGCAACAATCTGATTGGGATTATCTTTAGACATTACCACAATGGCATAGGCGCCCACTACTTCATTCAGGGCAAGTCGGACAGCCTCTACCAATTCAATATTCTCCTTTCGGTAAATGTGATCTACCAAATAAACCAAAACCTCAGTATCTGTATCACTATGAAAAGTATGACCACGAAGTTCCAATTCCTTCTTAAGGGTTGCATAGTTTTCAATGATTCCGTTATGGATGATGACCAGATTATGAGATTCAGAATAATGCGGGTGGGCATTTCTATCGTTGGGTTCGCCATGCGTAGCCCAACGGGTATGGCCCATTCCAAGGGTTGCAGTTACATCCTTATCGCCAATAAAAGCTTCAAGGTCAGAAACTTTTCCCTTACATTTATAAACACGTAAATCGCCCGGATTCAGCAAAGCCACACCGGCACTGTCATAACCGCGATACTCAAGGCGATGCAGGCCTTTCATTACGATTGGGTAAGCTTGTCGGCTACCCATGTATGCAACAATTCCACACATATTACATTAGTTTTTTGAATAAATCATTTCAACGCTCATTGAGCTTCCGCCTTTCAAGGAAACCCTCCTTACAGAACCGGCTTCATTTAACGGCCTCAGCCATAATCCTTTATCAGTACGTTTACCGGAAAGAATTTCCTGTAAATATACGCTTATATTGAATCTGTATTCTCCGGCACTTGAATTATAGTTTCCGAGGAAGTATGATTCGCCAAGGTCGTAATCGGGAATTTCGTTAAAAACCCCGTTTGGGTCGTAGGTATATAGCACAAATTTAGGTGGAAGATCGAAGCTTGCATTCTCAAGGTCATTGGCTTTAATAACCAATTGGGCCCTATTGATGGTTAGGGGAAGAGAATCCTTCCATGATTCAATAAAAGGCAAATAAATAACCGGTTGCAGAAACATGGAAGTAACGAAAACATTGTTCATACCCAGCGTAGAATCGGTGAGTTGGGAAGTGATATTGGATTGGGAAGAATAATTGTGCTGAAGAAAATTGAATCTTGCGCAATCGGCAGTAACATTGAGGTCGTAGCGCAAATTGGGTTGAGCGTTATTATGAAAATAAATAGAAACACGACTTTTCAATGCACTGCTTAACAAATCAAAATTTAAAATGCATCCATTACCGCTTGTTATTCCGGTAGTATCAGGAACAAGGGCAAGGCCTTTAAAGAAATCAACAAATATGGCATTTGTGATTAGAGAAGCGGAGTTGTCGAGAAATTTCTGACCAAAAGTTATCGGAAGTTTTACCTGAATGCCACCGGAATTATTAGGATTAGCAGCAGAAATGATGATATCTTCGGGGTTTAGCTCAAAGGATTTGATGGTATCGCTTTGTTGAACATAATTGGAGATAGAAGTATTTTGGTAATAGCTGTTATCCTTGATAATACCGGAAGAAAGTTGATAAATAGTATATTTAATTTTCCCTTCAGGAGTACTTATTTTTCCAAACTTTTCGTTGGTTAGCGGAAAGAAAATAATAACAGAATCGCAAATGGGGTCGGTTCCAAAGGCCGGGGCCACTTCAGACAATACGAACTGGGTGGCAAATCCGGCGGAAATCATTCCAAAGTAAGGATCATTAACGACCCCTAAAAGTTGAGCAGAGGGTTCATCGGATCTAACATCCGGGGTAGTTTTGGTTAGGGAAACGATATTTCTCTGTGAGGGAGAATTCCGGATAATAACCAAATCGCCAGCGGGCAAGGTAGATGAGCCCAAAGAGTTAGGTTCAGTGCAGGCTTGAAAAAGCAAGAAAGCGAAAAAGGTTAAACCCACAAGCAGGTTTAACCCAAATCGAATCGAAAATTTTCCCCTTGAAAGGGAGGCTAAATCAATAAACTTCACGAAAAAACTACTCGGAATCCACTAATTCTTCCTGGAGCATTAAATCGTAAAACTTGGAATAGCTTTCGATGTAAGATTCAGGGTCTTGGAAATTAAGTACTGGCTTTCCTGATGATTTCAGGGCTTTTTCAACATCAGGATGAAGGGTTTCGCTACCTTTAATGATTCCGTCTGAATGTTCGAAAGCCATTTTGGTAAGATTACTATAAGTAGCATCTTTCACTTTCTTTACATCTGACTCGGTAATACCATCCATAACAAGCTTACTGGCAAATCTTTTGTCCAGTTGAGAATCAAAATGATCATCATACACAGAATAAACCACCTTTGTTTCAGCGAACAATGGGTCTTCCTTAAATGCTTTTTTGATTAAAACCGGCAAACTTGAGGTGAACCATCCATGGCAATGAACAATATCCGGGGCCCATCCTAATTTCTTTACAGTTTCAATTACTCCCCTGCAAAAGAAAATTGAGCGTTCATCGTTGTCGGCAAAATGAGCATTCTGCTCATCGGCAAGTGTGTGTTTTCTTTGGAAATATTCCTCATTATCAATGAAATACACCTGCATTCTGGCAGATTGGATACTTGCCACCTTAATGATTAAAGGGTGGTCTGTATCGTCAATAATGATATTTATCCCGGAAAGGCGAATTACTTCATGGAGTTGGTTTCGTCTTTCATTGATGCAGCCAAATCGGGGCATAAAGGTTCTGATTTCTTTTCCTTTCTCCTGAATTCCCTGTGGTAAGTAGCGACTTACGTGTGACATGTGGGTTTGGTCGAGGTAAGGAAATATTTCCTGCGAAACAAACAGAACTCTGGGTTTTCTCATAATAAAGACTTTACAACAATTTGATTATGCAAAATTAAAAAAAAATATGCAAACTTGCGAGAAAAATCTCCAAAACTTCAAGCATTGCGTATTTGCAGGCAGTTCCTTGAACTCCAAAACCTCCTTTCCGGCCAATCAGACATTGGTTTTGTTCCAACCATGGGTGCATTGCATGCGGGACATTTATCGCTCATTCAAAAAGCCGCCACAGAAAATTCCCTTGTTGTAGTGAGTATTTTTGTAAATCCACTTCAATTTAACAACCAGGTAGATTTAATCAACTACCCGCGGCAAGAAGGTCTTGATATTGCTCTTTTGGAACATAGCGGTTGTAATTTGTTATTTTTACCCTCCCACCCCAATGAGGTTTTTAATGGAAGCACTTCCGAGCAGATGTGGGAATTTGGTGGATTAGATAGCGTAATGGAGGGTGCCTCTAGGCCAGGACACTTTAAAGGAGTAGCTGAGGTGGTTTCTCGATTCTTTGAAATCATAAAACCGCACAGGGCCTATTTTGGAGAAAAAGATTTTCAGCAATTAAAGGTCATAAAAAAATGACCCAAATAAAACAGTATCCTGTAGAGATTGTGCCCTGTCCAATTTTAAGGGAATCTAGCGGATTGGCAATGAGTTCAAGAAATCAGCGATTAACCGAGCAGGGAAAAAACAAAGCT
>JBILVQ010000265.1:0-4215 GCA_044370375.1 Bacteroidia bacterium | reverse complement strand
ACATGATGGAATAATTCCCATTGCACAGGGATTTTTTGTTTCTACAGGATCAAATAATTATCAGTTTGATTTTAAAAATGATCACCGTTTGGGTCAAACACGTGCCGATTATTTCAGGAAAGCCCCTAAGGTAAATGCTATTAAAGTCGATTTAAAGGGAAAGAACAACAAAGATGTTGTCATGATTTGTTTTGATGAAAATTTTTCAGATCAATATGAAAAAGAAGAGGACATTGTAAAAATGATGAATCCCCAGAACTCCTTTTTTGTAAATCATGGCGGACGAAAAGTATCCATCGAGAAACAAAATTTTCCAGCGGAAAACAAAGAAATCCCTTTGGGCTTGGTGATTGGGGAAGCAGGTTATTATTCCTTTGAGCTAAAGGAAGACAATTTACCTCCCGGTCAGTACAAAATTTATCTTGAAGACCGAAAGAACAAAATTTGGAGAGAATTAAAATATGGAGGGGCCGAATTTAATTTTTATGCAGAAAGTGGTGAAAACAACAATCGCTTTTATTTACACTTCTACAACACAGAAAAGGTATTAGAAAGCCAGCCGGTATTGTCTTCAGGTAATTTTTCTGTAATCAAAAATGGTCAGCTTTCCATTTTTGTGCAGGAAGAGCCAATGGAAAGACAAAAAGTTTCCATTCATGCGGTTAACGGAGAACTGTTGTACCAACAAGATTTGTTTTTGTTGCAAGGAGAAAACCGCATACCAAGCCTTATGCTCAACAAGGGTTGTTACCTGGTGAATGTTTCCAACAGCAAAGAAAACAAAACACAAAGAATTGTTGCCATTGATTAAATAACCTTGCAGGACGGTTAATTCCGTCCTGCTTAATTTTTCTTTTATGAAAACTTGTAAATTACTTTTTTGTTTTCTTTTTCTGCTGGTTTTTATAGAGCAAACAAATGCTCAATTTGGAAATGTTTGGACTTTTGGGAATGGTTATGGGATTGATTTTAATTCAGGTCAACCGGTTCAATTACCGATTAATGCTTTAACCTCTTTTGAAGGTTGTGCCAGCGTCTGCGATTCAAGTGGACAATTGTTGTTTTATACAAACGGAGAAACCATTTGGGATAGGAATAACAATGTCATGTTAAATGGAGACTCCATTGGGGGCCATCAAACAAGCACACAAAGTGCTATAATACTGCCATTGCCTAATCATCCGAAGATGTACTATGTATTTACTACAAATCATCCAGGAAATGGAGGAACGCGTGAATTGGATTATTCCATTGTGGATTTGAGTTTAAATAATACGCTTGGAGAAGTGGTAATAAAAAATCAATTTTTGGAAGATTCTGTGTGCGAAAAATTGGCTGCCACCAGACATTGTAATGGTCAGGATTGGTGGGTTGTGGTTAGGAAGGCAAATTCGGATTATTTCGTTTCTAATTTGCTAACATCTTTAGGTTTGAATTCCATTCCAGTATTTTCTCCAACTACACTTCCTTTATCAAACACTTACCCTCCTGGAAACCTGAATATATTTTATGGTCAAATGAAAATTTCTCCAAATGGAGAATTATTAGCCTGTGCATATGGTCGCACCGGTTTTGAAATTTTGAATTTTGACAATTTAACCGGAGAAACTGGAAATGTTATTTTTCGTGAATTTGATTATCCGAATATTATAAATTATGGAATTTCATTTTCAGCCGATTCCCGCAAACTTATTGCAGGGTATCGTTTGGATTGGCTTCCACAAGAGGCTGGGGAATTGGTTTGTTATTTTTTGGATACTTTAGGCCAACAATCAATTACGCAAACAAGAATTTCTTTTCCTGTAAACGATGCAACAACGCCTTTTTATGATATTATTTACAGCTTGAAGTCTTTGCAATTAGGACCAGATAATTTTATTTATGGTGGGGCAACAGTAACCGATACTTTACAGGGAGGCCCAAGTTTTAAACTTTTTCGTGTTTCAGTAGATTCCTTAATTAATTTGGAACGCCTACCTTTTTATTTTCAACAGTCAGGTGGTGTTTTAGGAGCCGGCCTTCCCAACACCTACGATGGCATTTACACCAACCACCACAAAGCTAGTCTGCTCCTGCCGCTGTGCAATAGTCCTTTTCCATTTGATTCTATTCCTTTTTTCGATAGTTTACTTACCGTAACCAGAGATTATTCTTGGGATTTTGGTGATCCTGCCAGCGGGAGCAGTAATTACAGCAATTTGCAACATCCCATTCATCAATTTAGCGCCACCGGAATCTATACCGTTAACCTTACTTTGGAAAGTGATTGTAATCCTATTGTAGTCACTCAACAAGTATTGGTTACCCAGGTGCCACCTTCCATACCGCTGGTATCCTTAAACATGGGGCATTTAGAATCTACACCGTCAGATAACTACCAATGGTTTTTTGAAGGTGCCCCAATTACGGGTGCAGTATTTCAACAGTATTTTCCAACACAAACAGGTAATTATACGGTTCAGGTAAGTAATCCTTCCGGTTGCACGGCAACAAGCTTACCCTTCAATGTCACTACTGTTCAGCTAAAGGAACTTGAGGCCTTTCCTAAATTTTCAATGGTGCAAAATGAAAACCTAATTACGCTCCAATGCAATCCCCTAACCGATTGTTTTTATTGCCTTGAACTCATCGACCTGCAAGGAAGGGTATTACAAACCTATGCTTACCAACAAAAGCAAAGCAATGTAAACATCAACATCAGCGAATTGCAAAGCGGAATTTATTTATTACGCGTGAATGGGAGGGAAGTAAGGAAGGTATTGAGGAAGTAGTTTATTAAGGAACTGAATTAAGAAAGTGCAAAATGAAAATAATTGTAAGTGCCAATGCCAACCTGCTAAATTCTTCTTTTTATGAAAACCTATAAATTACTTTTTTCTTTTCTTTTGCTGTTGTTTTTCAATGTTTCAGCAAACGCTCAATTTGGAAATGTTTGGACCTTTGGATATGGCTTTGGTGTTGATTTTAACGCTGGATTCCCAGTTCACCTTCCTGCTAATGCAATGAATTCCATTGAGGGTTGCGCTTCCGTGTGTGACTCAAGTGGCCAATTATTATTTTATACCAACGGGGAAACCATTTGGGACAGAAATAACAATGTAATGTTCAATGGTGATTCCATTGGCGGTCATCAGTCCAGCACACAAAGTGCTTTGATTTTACCATTTCCAAACCACCATAAAATGTATTATGTATTTACAACCAACCATCATGGAAATGGGGGAACACAAGAATTGGATTATTCAATCGTAGATATGAGTTTAAACAATACCCTAGGTGCGGTTACCATAAAAAATCAATTTTTGGAGGATTCAGTATGTGAAAAATTGGCGGCAACCAGGCATTGTAATGGATTGGATTGGTGGATTTTAGCAAGAAAAGCTAATTCTGATTATTTCGTTTCTTTTTCGCTTACAAGTCAAGGATTGAGTGCTTCTTCTGTAAATTCGCTTTCAAGCATTCCATTAGTTGCAACAGGGTTATACGGAACAACAACTCATAGATATGGTCAAATGAAGATTTCGCCAAATGGGAAATTCATTGCTTGTGCTTATGGAAGTATTGGCTTTGAAATTTTAAACTTTAATAATTTAACAGGAGAAACTGGTAATGTAATTTTTAGGGATTTTGATTATCCAAATATAACCACATATGGTGTTTCTTTTTCATTCGATTCAAAAAAGGTTTTTGCAGGATACCACTTAAATTTGGCTTCACCTCTACCGGACCAGATTGATATAGTATCCTATTCATTGGATTTATTGGATCAACAATCAATATTGCAAACCAGGGCTTTTACACCAATAAACGACTCAATTACTCCAACTTATGAATTCGTTTATTCCTTTAGGTCGTTTCAGCTAGGTCCAGATCATTTTGTGTATGGAGGTGCAACAGTTACGGATACAATTCAAGGTGGCGCGAGATTCAAATTGTTTCGAATTGGAAATGATTCAAGTTCATCTATCGAACGTCTACCTTTTTATTTTCAAGCTTTCGGGAACAATATTGGTAAAGGCCTTCCCAACACCTACGATGGTATATACACCAACCACCACAAAGCTAGTTTGCGCCTGCCGCTATGCAATAGTCCTTTTCCATTTGATTCTATTCCTTTTTTCGATAGTTTACTTACCGTAACCAGAGATTATTCTTGGGATTTTGGGGACCCTTCCAGCGGAACCAATAATTACAGCAATTTGCAACATCCCATTC
>JBILVQ010000060.1:0-14685 GCA_044370375.1 Bacteroidia bacterium | reverse complement strand
GTACAATCTTGAATTCAAGGGGATGAGAGCAACACTTCATCTTAGCTATCTTCCGCTCAATAACAATTTACCGGCCGAATTGCGCGACTCACGCGAACTGGTTTACAAACACACGGTGAAAGCAGATGCCATTGAAGAAGAGCCTATCATCAATGCTGAACACAAGGTATATGGATTGATTTACCACCTATCAGGAAATACGGCAAGCGCAAAGCAATTTTACCTCACCGACAGCACCCGTCATTTTGTACGTGGCGCCCTCTATTTCAATTGCCCACCCAACAGCGATTCTCTGGCACCTGTAGTAGATTTTCTTTCCGCGGATATCTATCAGCTCATCGAAAGCTTTCGGTGGAAAAATCCTGATTAAAGAAATTTCGTTTTCGTAAATTCACTCTCCCATTTTCTCTTCCTTTTTTGTTTTACTACCCAATTGATTCAAGAAGAAAAAACCATTTGCCGCTATCCTTTGTTATCGTTAGAAAGGGTTTCAAGAAAAAGAAATTTCCGGATGTACTATTTTAACAAAATAAACGAATGAAAAAAATCTATGCATTTCTACTGCTTACTTTCCTATTTTTAGGTTATCGGGAAACATCGTTTTCACAGGTAAACGAAGCTAAACAACATTATACAAAGGGCAATCTGTTCGCCAGACAATTAATGTGGGACGAGGCCCTAACGGAATATGATTTAGCCATTGAAAAAGACAATCAATATGTAGATGCCTTCATTGCTCGTGCTAAAGCCTATCAGGTGAGGGGGATGAATGAAAAAGCAATGCTGGATTACAACATGGCATTAAAACTAAATCCTACCAATGTTACGGTTTATGACCTTCGGGCCAATTTGAATATGTTGCTGGATAATTATACCGGAGCCATCAGTGATTTGAATGAAGCTATCAGACTTAACCCTAACGATAGCTTAACGCAAATTGAACTTGGTTTGGCCAAATTAAATACCAAAGACTATGAGCAAAGCATCATTGAATATACCAAATCAATCACGGTTTATCCCTCCTTTACCCAAGCATATTTAGGCCGGGCAGCAGCCTATATACAGATGGAACAATATCATTTGGCATTGGCAGATATTAAAAAAGCAATGACCTTGCGCGAGAATTATGCCTTGCTATATTTCTTACAAGGATATGTATTGTTTAAGCAAGGTAAATTCAGTGAGTCACTAATTAGTTACAATAAAAGTATAGAATTGGACAATGAATTTGAATTGGCCTATTTCAACCGTGCCGTTACCAAAAAAAAGTTGGGTGATTTTAGAGGTGCGATTGAAGATAACGACAAAGCCTTGGAACTAGATAAGCAGAATTTCTTGGCTTTATATAACAAAGGCATGGCTCACACGCAATTAAAAGATTTTCATCAAAGCATATCCGATTTCGGTAAAGTAATCAGTTTGAACGATAAATTTACCGAAGCTTACATCAATAGAGGATATGCCAAGAAAAATCTGATGGACTATTCCGGTGCGTTAAACGATTATAATAAAGCCTGTGAGCTTGAGCCTAACAATAAAAATGCTTTCAATGACCGTGGTTCCTTAAAAGTACTCATTAAAGAATATGAACATGCCATTGATGATTTTTCACAAGCCATCAACATTGACCCGGCTTTTTCCGCAGCCTATTTTAACAGGGCGATGGCCTATATTCTGCTCAATAAAATTCCAGAGGCATGTGCCGACTTGGAAACAGCCATGACTCAAAATTTAGACAGGGCCAAAACGTTGAAAAGCATTTACTGTAAATAAACCGGGTAAAATTGATCATTGTGCTTTCAACTTTGGAAACAAAAAAAATAACCAACCCAACAACCCTTCCCAAATAAACTTTTTACCGCGTGAATTTTTATGGCAGTTTAAGGAAAAAACCAAATCCCACAACAATCCCCTAAAGGCAACCAATTTAAACTTATTCTCGGCACTTCATTATTTGTCATTCATTATCCAATTCCTTCAAAATTTTTACAAACTCGGTTATTCCCATTGCCTGAACATTTTCCTTCAAAAAGAAACGATCGCTGATTGGGGCAATCACATAAAGTTGCTTTATGTCAAGGTCTTTCATTGCCTCATAATTACCTCTGCTGAGTTTTGGGGTTGAACTAAATTTCACTTCAACACCGATGCGTTGCCCTTGGGGAAAAGTAAGCACAACATCCAGTTCAGCACCATGATTGGTTCTGTAATAACAGATATCAGTATTGTATGGCAACACCATTTTTATTTGCATCAAAACAAAACCTTCCCAGACAGAACCGGGTCGGTTAATTTGATTTCATGTTTTGGATTTTCTAAATCGATATAAATAAAATCAAGGTCTATTTCCTTTTGAATGGCTTTGATCAATGTTGTTTTACCCACTTGCCTTGAACTAACAATGGCAATGGCAGGAAATTCGCTAAGCAATTCCAGGAGTTCTGCGATAACAAAACGGTTAATCATGATTTACTTTACCGTGAAAATTTAAATATTTATTTTAAATATACACGGTTAAAATATATAAAGAAAGACCTCAATCCCCCTGCTTCTGATTTTAACCGGAAATTTACTCCTTCACTATTCTACTCACATAAAACCCATTTATCCTGGCCAAATAAATTCCTTTGGGCATACCCTGCAAATTAATTTGGCCTGAATTTTCCTGCTTCAGCACCAACTCGCCCATTACATTAAACACTTCAATGGTTTGAGCTATTTTACCCTCCCTGAAAAGAAAAAGGCCTTTTCCCGGGTTAGGGTATATTAAGAAATCATTTTCTTTCGCATTTAACTCCTTGGAATAAACAGGCATCTGAAAATTATTCTGAGTCGTATTGGTAACGATGGGTGCATTGTAATCGAAATAGATATAGGCGGTGTTTTCTATTTGGGTACCATTGGGCAAATTGGGCAGTGGTTTTAAACGATATTGAAAATAACCCATGCTGCCTTCGTAATCACTGGTGCTATCGGGCAGCATGATGTTGTTGAAACGAACCGTGAGAACGTTGCCATAAAGGGAAACATTGGCGGGATGTGAATACCCCAAAACTTCAAACGAACTTAGATCCAAATTTGTGTCCAAAGTATCTCTCAGTCGAATGTTAAAAGCAGGCCCATTACCTGTGTTTTGAAAGTGTATGGTATAAGTAAACCAATCCTGATAACCGGGTAAAACATTCACAGGAAAAACTTCTTTCATGTTGGGGTCGTAGGAGTTAACTACCTGGTAGCAGAAATCGTAAATATTGTTGAGGGTATCTGCATCAATGGGGCTAGGATTAATCTCGACATGCACACAGATTTGATCGCCTGCTTGGGCCGTGGTGTCGGTAAGAAATCGTAATCCGAAATCAATCGGAGTTAATCCGGCAAAATCTGCAATGCTGTAAGTAAAAGTGTTTCCTGCCACAAAGGGAGAGAATGCATTGTTAACAGGAGCAACATAGGAAACAGGACCATTCACAGTGATGATTAACGTTCCTGATGTCAGAGTTGAATTACAATTCAATGCATACCATGAGAAATTATTTGTAATGTTTGTTTGCAGGGTATGGGTTTGTCCGGGAAAAACCCAGCCTTGCCTTGCAACCGATTGAATTGCGATATCAAAAACAGAATCACAAATGACAGGAAAATCATTATTTAAAGCCGACTGATTTGCCGAATCCAAGACTACATTCAAATGATTCATTTGTCCGCAATCCATTGAAAAAGGTTGTGAAGCATCATCAATTTTTACTACGAAGGTATCAGGTTGCAAGAGTGTAAAACTATAAGCACCATTCACGGTGTAAGTCAACCCGAGTAAATTATTCTGCGAATCATAAAGTTTTACGGGAAGGTTGATGGTATGGAAATCCGTGCTGTCAAGGCTGCAATCGGAATCTAAATCACTGTAAACTTCACCGGCTATGTTAGACACACCGGGACAGTAGTTGGGGTTGTTGATAGGGTCATTATCCATACATAGTGGCAAGCCCAGGCTGTAATTTGTTTGGTTGGGAACACAAGTAAGTGGATTATTCGAAATGTTGGCTATATTCCAAACCTGAGGAAGATTTGAAAGACAAGAAATATTGTTGTTATTAATGATGAAAGTCTGCATATAACTTGGAACAGCAGGTATACTCGTTATTTGATTATAACTGCAAACCAAAACATTTAAATGTGAAGGCAAGACTGGTAAACTATTTAATTGATTATAACTACAATTTAAAAAAAAGCCAAAAGGTGTACTTGGTATTGCAGACAAGGAAGGCAAGCTTGTTAATTGGTTATAATCACAGAAAACAAACCTCATGTGACTTGGCAAAGCAGGCAAACTTGTTAGTTGGTTATTTCTGCAATATAGACGGTTCAATAAACTCGGTAGAGCAGGAAGGGTAGTCAATTGATTGTGCTCAGAATATAGAGACCTTAAAGAATCCGGTAATAATGGCAGGCCTGCCGAAAAATCATTATAACTACAACTAAGAGTGCATAAAGCATTAGGCAAAGTGGGAAGAATGGTTAGAGAATCATTAGCGCAATATAATTCAATTAAGGAGCTTGGTAAGGCCGGCAATAAACTCAAAGGATTATATGAGCAATCGAGCCTGATTAAAGAACCCGGTAATGTACCGAGACTTGTTAGGTCATTATGAGTACAAAATAAATGTTGCAAGCCATTGGGTAACATGGAAAGGTTAGAAATGAGATTCGAATCACAGTTAAGCGTGGTCAGATTATTCGGCAGGTTCGATATGCCGGTAATTTGATTCTTCCTGCAATTTAGAGTATTTAAATTGGTGAATTTTTCAATTCCTGAAATATCAGAAATGTTGCTGTTTCTAATATTAAGAGATGTGGCATTTAGTATCTGTGGGCAAGTCGTATCCATCTGGTTTCCATTCATACAACCCGGAAATAACTGCTGTAATTTATTCGCAAAATTTGCATCCGGAATGGTAACCCATTGGGCTTTCGCGGGCGCCAAATGAAATAAAATCATTATGGCAATCAGGTAAATAAATTTCTTCATGAGACATATTTTTAGTAAATATATGAAAACCAACCATATCCCCAACAAAAAACTGAAATTAATGGCCAATTTACTTTAAGTACAAAGCCTAGCTATAGGAGTAAAAAAAACAATTTCAGACAAGAAAATAACCAAGTAACAGTTTCGGGAATATGAATACCAGTGACGCTTCAGGCCAAAGCAAAATCATCCCCAAAAAAACAAAGGCATTAAGCTCAAAGATGAGTTAAAACGTTTACTTTAAAAGTTCACAGAATTTCCAGATTCAATTTCCGGTATTGCCCTCAAGCATGTATCGTTTGTCGAACCAAAAAGTACCGAACGGTATTAAAGATGCGATAAAAGCAATTAGCGCCTTTCCAAAACTCCACTTCTCCTTTATCCAAACTTCTAGCAAAAAAACACCGAATAAAACAAAAAGCAATCCGTGTAACCAACCAAAATATTTTACAAATAAGGGCTGATCGGCCATGTATTTCATTGGCATGGCAAAGCCTAATAAAACCAAATAAGAAATACCTTCGATGATTGCAATCGATTTAAAGCGGTGAAAAGCAGAATTAAACTTCATATCAACTAAAACATTTTGAAAAGCCAAAAAAAACAAACAACCAAAAAATTCCTTTCAACAAAAAAAACAAAAAAGCAGCCCAACCCAATCCTTTCCAATATCGCCACTTATCTTTCAATTTGTTCATGAATCCTCATCCCGGTTACATCACAGGGTGTCCAAAGATGGGCAAAAAAATCTATTCAGTGTAATGAATGCCCATTTTCAACATTTTTTTGCGTTTAAGCCTTAGAATTCTGCCCAAAAAAGCTTCAAAAACAACGGGAGTTCATACCACCTGTGAGTAGGGCATTAAAATGCGAAAAAAACTACGTTCAGGGAACGTGACAAACCTGGGCAGCCTGAGGTTTGAAAAGAGAGGGCCATTGAGGACTCACATACGGAACACCCAAATTCAATCCACGCAGGATCAACAAAAAAGCCATTGCCAGTTGAAGTCCCGGAATTACTCTCAACATAGAGCCCCTGATTTTATCCGATAAATTCATCCAACCAAGGGAAAGAAACAACATCACCGGAACCGTACCCAGGCCAAAACCACCCATGAACACCAATCCATAAAACCAACTACCGGAGGCCATGGCACCCGCTAATCCCAAATACACCAATCCGCAAGGCAATAATCCATTCAACATGCCCAATACAAAATTAGACCCGATGCTTCCTCTGTTGAGCAAGGGCAAAATTTTTGATTGAAGTTTGCTGTATAAAGAAAAACCCATATTGCTTTTCCTGAAAACGGGCAGCGGAAAAAAATGATGAAGGGCTTGCAGAAACAAGACAAGGCCCAAGCCAATGCTCAGGGCTTGCAACAAACCGCCAACAAAAAAACCCTCCCCTAAAACGCCCATTAACAAACCCAAGAAAACATAAGACAACATTCTGCCGGCCTGATACAAAAAGGGTTTGATGAATTTGCCCTCAAGCCTTTGTTGGTTGTTTTGCAAACTTATAATCAAGGGTCCGCACATGCCCAGGCAATGAAAATTGCCGAACAGACCAAAGAGGAAGGCTGCAAAAAAAAGTCCCATTTAGTTCAGGAAAAAACTTTCTTCAAAATAATAAGGTTTGCCTTCAACCTTTGCATTTACTTTTACCTTGTACAAGCCTCGTTTTCCCTTTTTCAAAACAATGATTTGTTTAAGATCATTGCCAACTTTAAGGGTAAAAAGCTCATCCAAATCACTGTCGGAGGGGCGAAAAAAAGTAATGTCACCGCTTGCATTTGCAGCTAAATCGGAAGGAAAGTTTAATTCAATGTTTCCACCATTTTGTGCCGTGATGGTTAAGCCACTCATCAATGCACCGGCATTTTGAATTCCATTAATTTTTCCCTGATACTCAATCTCCTGTTTGTAATAATCAGGCGCCACCAATTCAATTCGTTCCTGCATGGTTAAATACACCATGAACAAAATCATGCCTACAAATCCTGAGTAGAGCAATGCAATTTTAATTCCCCAGCTAATGTTCATTATTTCTTCTTTTTGGGTGCAATCGGACCTAGAAAGGTGGTTTGCACGGTTTTTACTTTTTTTCCCTCAGAGTAAACTCCGATTTTCAATTTCGTTTTACGATCCACCAGTAATTCTTTGTTCAGCACCACAAAAAATTCACCGGAGGCAATACTTTCTTTGGGAACAAACAAATCTTTACCAATCATTTGAATTTCTCCTTTCGGACTCTCCAACACCAACTTCACGGGCAAGTTCTCGTAAGTCTTGTTCACCATTTTGATGTTGTATAGGTTACTAATTCTATTGTCGGGTAAATCTTGATAAAGCATACCACGTGCTCTGATGAGTGTAGTATCAATATCACTTCTTGTAACCAGCAACGTTGTTTCTACCCCAATCAAAATCAACAATACAACAGAATATGCTTTTATTCTAGGTGTTAATCTTAATTTGGTTCCTTTAGAGATATTGTTTTCGGAGGCATAGCGAATCAAACCTTTTTCTAATCCCACAGAATCCATGATATGGTCGCAGGCATCAATACAGGCAGTACAATTCACACACTCTAATTGTGTTCCATTACGGATATCAATGCCGGTAGGACAAACTTTTACACATTGATGGCAATCGATACAATCACCTGCACTGCGCTCTTCTTTCTTGTTATAATGTTTACGAGGCTCGCCTCTTTTATAATCATAGGCAACAACAATGGAATCCTTGTCGAGCAAAACCCCCTGCAATCTCCCATAGGGACAAACCACAATACATGCCTGTTCGCGAAAACGAACAAAAACGCCATAAAAAGCTGCTGTAAAAACGAGAATACTGGTTAAACCACCCACATGCATGTTAATGGGTTCAGTAACTATTTTATACAATTCATCTACTCCAATCAGATAAGACAAAAAGGTATTAGCAATTACAAAAGACAGGGCAAAGAAAATAACATTCTTAGAAACCTTCTTGATGATTTTTTCGCGGGTCCAAGGAGAATTGTTTAATCGCCTTTGGTGGGTAGCATCGCCCTCAATCCAATATTCAATTTTTCGGAACACCATTTCCAAAAACACTGTTTGTGGACAGGCCCATCCGCAGAATACCCTACCAAAAACAACAGTAAACAAAACAATGAACAAAACAAAGGTGAGCATGCCCAGGCCGAAGAGATAAAAATCTTGTGGCCAAAAAACAATACCAAACAAAATAAATTTTCCATTCAAAATATCAAACAGAAACATTGGGTGCCCATCAATTTTTACGAAGGGCAACCCAAATAAAACTGTCAGATAAATAGCGGTGGCATAGGTTCTGGCATTATAATACCAGCCCTTAGGTTTCTGGGGGTAAATCCAAACACGATCTCCTTCCTGACTAATTGTTCCAACCGAATCGCGAAACGACTGGTCGCGATAATCATCATGCTGGCCCGGAGTGTTCTCGTTCATTCTTTTCCTTTGGCCGCTTCATTGGCCTTTGTTGTTGTTGAATCAGTAGTTGGTTGTGCCGCAGTTGAATCAGTAGCTGCAGGAGCTGCATTCTCAACCCATAAATCACCTTGCTTTTCTTTTGGATTAGCAGGATTGGTTCCTTTTAATGATTTAACATAGGAAGAAACCTCGGCCATTTGCATCGGTGATAAATCATCTTTCCACGCTTTCATACCGCGCTCTGAAAAACCATATTTTACCGTTTTAAAGATGTCAACCATTCCTCCACCGTGAATCCAATAATCATCGGTCAAATTCGGACCAACCACACCTTCTCCGAACTTACCATGACAAGCAGCGCAATTGGCCTGATAGATGCCCGCCCCACTTTTCAGCGCATCTGCGGCATCTAAATATTTCACATTAGATTCATCCACATTATTGGCACTGGTCTTCATGTAGGCCGCAATATCGGCTTGTGCCTTGGCTACTTCATTGTTATATTCCTGAGCCGACAAATCTCCGGTTTTGGTTACATGGAAATGAATTAAATAAATCACTGCAAAAACAATCGTGAGATAAAAACCGTACTTCCACCATGGAGGAAGGCTATTGTCTAATTCTCTGATACCATCATAATTATGATCCATGGTGATTCTTTCCTCATGGTCGATTTCAACGGAGTCGTTAATTTTATCCCAAATTCTTGAGGTCTTGGGAGCTTCAACAACCTTAACCTCTGCCACAGGTTCAGGACCGGCAGCAACAGCTAAAAATTGCTTCAAAATAATAATCATTACCAGAACCACGAGCACTTCAAAACAGATAACCACAAACAATCCCCAAAATAAGGTGGAAGAAATTCCACCATAATTTAAAGAAGTCTCTTGAACGGCAGGAACAGGTTCCTGAGCAAAAGATAGGGCAGGCAATATCATGATGGCCATCAATATAGAAAGGACCTTTCCTGCATTGTTCTTTTCTTCCGACTTGGTTTTGATATAAAAATACCCTGCCTTTTTCAGCACCTCTGCCAGAACAACAATAAAAATAAAAAGGATGAAAATGAGCGTTAGCATGAGCCACAGCAGCATGTTATTTCCCATGCCGGAAGTAGGGGATGCGGGAGCTGCTTGTGCAAATACCTCAACACTACCGAACAAAAAAGTTAGCAAGAAAAGCAAACCCATTGTTGGGGTTTTGATTGCGAATTTGGATGAAAGTAATTTCATGTTAGCTTGTTTTGAAATCAACTACTTGAGTGGAATATTTTTTAACTCATCGATGTGTTCCTTTCGTGCAAAAAAGAGATACACGAAAAGGAGGGCAAAAAATGTAACAAAGATGATCAGTGATATCATGGGAAATATTGAAACCCCGGATATGCTTTGCAGATAATTGATGAATTTCATTTTTTTAGTTTTTTGCGGTTGGTTCTCCTTTGATGTCTTTTCCTATTCTTTGCAAATAAGCAATCAAGGCAATGATTTCCTTGTTGGGAGGAGTTTCAATTTTGTCTTTCTTCAAACGCGCAGCAATCTCCTCTGCCTGCTTGTTCAAATCATCAATCGCCTTATCCTCATATCCTTCCGGATAAGGAACACCAAGGGTTTTCATGGCCTTAATTTTTGATGGCGTGGATTCAATATCCAAATCATTGTCGATCAACCAGGGGTAATTCGGCATAATAGATGTCTCCGACATAGAAGTAGGTTCGTACATGTGATTGTAATGCCATGAGTCAGGATATTTACCACCAATACGCGCCAAATCCGGACCTGTTCTTTTTGAACCCCACTGAAAGGGGTGGTCATAAACAAATTCACCGGCCTTTGAGTACTCACCATATCGAGCTACCTCTGAACGGAAGGGACGAATCATTTGCGAATGGCAAGTATAGCAACCCTCTCTGACATAAATATCCCTGCCTTGCAACTCAAGCGGTGTATAAGGTTTTACGCTGCTAATTGTAGGGATGTTTGACTTTATTAAGAAGGTAGGAACCATTTCAATAATGCCACCAATGGCCACGGCAACCAAACTCACAACTAACATTTGGATGGGTCTTCTTTCAATCCAACGGTGCCAATGTTCCCCATCATGTGAATCATCATAATGCTTTGTAAGAGCAGCACCTTCGGCAGGTTCGTTGGCAATGAACTTTCCGGCCTTAATGGTTTTCACCAAATTCACCGTCATTAATACCGCACCCAACAAATACAACAAACCACCTAATGAGCGCAAGAAATACAAAGGTTTAATATGTTGAACAGTTTCAACAAACTGATACTGCAATTGTCCTTCCGGAGTAAATTGTTTCCACATTTTACTTTGTTCAAAACCGGCCCAATACATAGGAATAGCGTAGAAGATGATTCCCATGGTTCCGATCCAGAAATGCCAGTTAGCCCATTTTTGTGAATGCAATTTTGTTTGGAACATTTTTGGCACCAACCAATACATCATACCGAAGGTTAAAAATCCGTTCCAGCCTAATCCGCCAATGTGAACGTGTGCGATAATCCAGTCGGTAAAGTGACCAATGGCGTTCACATTCTTCAATGAAAGCATTGGGCCTTCAAAAGTGGCCATACCATAACAAGTAACTGCAACCACCATAAACTTCAAAACAATATCTTCTCTTACTTTATCCCATGCACCTCTTAGGGTAAGCAAACCATTGATCATACCTCCCCAGCTGGGCGCAATCAGCATGATAGAAAATACAACACCTAAAGACTGTGCCCAGTCAGGCAAAGCCGTGTATAACAAATGGTGAGGTCCGGCCCAGATATAAAGAAAAATTAAGGCCCAAAAGTGAATGATAGATAATTTGTAAGAATAAACAGGGCGATTGGCAGCCTTTGGAACAAAGTAATACATCAGTCCTAAATAAGGAGTGGTTAAGAAAAATGCCACTGCATTGTGTCCATACCACCATTGAACCAAAGCATCCTGCACGCCTGCGTACCATGAATAACTCTTCATAAAAGAAACCGGGATTTCGAAAGAGTTCACAATGTGCAACATGGCCACAGTAATGAAAGTTGCAATATAGAACCAGATAGCAACATACAAATGGCGCTCTCTTCTTTTGATGATTGTACCAAACATATTGATACCAAAAACTACCCAAATCAAGGCAATGGCAATATCAATGGGCCATTCCAACTCAGCGTATTCTTTTCCTGTGGTATAGCCCAACGGCAGAGAAAGGGCTGCAGCCACTATAATTAATTGCCAGCCCCAAAAATGAATCTGACCTAACAAATCACTAAACATTCGGGCTTTACACAAGCGTTGCAATGAATAATAAACGCCCATAAAAATTCCGTTCCCCACAAAAGCAAAAATCACCGCATTGGTATGCAGCGGACGAAGTCTTCCGAAAGTGAGGTAAGGCTGACTGAAACTCAGTGCCGGAAATACAAATTGAAGTGCCACAATTAAACCTACCAGCATTCCGACCAAGCCGAAAATGAGCGTAGCATACATGAATTGTCGTACAATCTTGTTGTCGTATTCAAACTTTTCTAATTCCATTTTTATTCTTTATTGGGGTTGGTAGTCGTAATTTTTGTTTCATTAACCGGAGGATCAAATAATATCCTCACCGAAGGGGTGTAATCATCTTCGTATTGGCCTGAATTCACCGACCAAAGGAAGGCACACAGAAAGCCGATGGCAATCAAAAGACTCGATCCTATCAGCAAAAAAATGGCACTCATAATTTTATTTTTTGACGGTATAAAAGTATTTCCGGTTTTATCCTAGCCCTATGACCTGTATCACCCGAAAATATGATTTTAATCATCTTTTATTTTTGAGCATCTTTCCAATGTGCTTTTCAACAGAAAACAAACCGGTTTTGTACCCATACCAATAGCTCAGCGAGGTGGTGAAAAGCACAATTGAAATAGAGCTGGCCGGCATGAGGATGGCAGCAATAACAGGAGATAGCTGCGCGGTAACCGAAAAATAAATCCCTATTAAATTATAGAGGATGGAGACAACGAAACTTCCAAAGATGACATAGCGCCCCTTTTGAGCATATCGAATCAAACGCGGTAGCATGATCATTTTATTGGCGTCCATCAACAAATCACATGCAGGAGAGAAATTATTCATTTCGTCAGAAACAGCAACACCAATGTTTGCTTGCTTCAAGGCTCCTGCATCATTCAATCCGTCACCTACCATCATCACCTTTTTGCCGCCACGCTGCAAATCTTCAATATAACGGAGTTTATCTTCCGGACTTTGCTTAAATTTCATTTCAGGCTCCCTCCCGAATTGACGGATAATATTCTTTCGTTCTCCCTCATGATCTCCTGAAATAACTGACAATGCAAAGGAATTGCCCAATGCAGCGGTCATCTGTTCCAAACCATCTCTGAAATGATTCGAAAAAGAAAAATGACCCAAAAGCTTTTCCCCTGCTTTAATAAACACCTTTGAAGTATTCGGGTTGGCATCTTGATCATCAAAGCCTACCCATACAGCCGACCCTAACTTCCACGGAAGGTTATCAATTACAGCCTGTATGCCCTTTCCGGGAAATTCAGAGAATTCAGAAAAACGAAAGGAATACGTATTTACTTCAAATTTCTTCTCAATGCCTTCGGCCAGCATTCGGCTCAACGGATGTGTAGATTGCCGCGCCAAGAAATAAATGATTGCATATTGCTCGGGCAATAACCCTACACCACTCCACTGCAAATCGGCTTTGCCATTCACCGTTAAGGTTCCTGTTTTATCAAACACCAAATGATCCACCTCCGATAATCCTTCCAAAACCAAGGAATTCCTCAAATAAATACCATGTCGGCCCAGTAAGCGCAGCATGTTTCCATTGGTGAAAGTGGCCGACAGCAATAAAGCACAAGGACAGGCAACAATCAAAACAGAGGTAATCACCTTCCAAACCTGAGTAACATCCACCATCCACCAATAAATGGCGGCAATGGCTGTGATGCTTAACAAAATTGCGGTAAACTTTTGCGAGAGCGCATGTACAAAGGATTGCCATTTCTCAGGTCTGTCCTTCTTAAAAACCTCCTTATTCCATAATTGTGTCAAATAACTTTGCGACACTTCCTTAACAACCTCTATTTCGAGCTCGCCACCCATCTGTTTCCCGCCGGCATAAACTACTTCGCCAATACCCTTTGATACAGGGATGGCCTCACCGCTCACAAAAGAATAATCAATATTCCCTTTTCCAAAAAACAATAATCCATCGGCAGGAATAATCTCATTGCTTCTGATAATCATTCGGTCGCCAATCTTCAATTCAGAAAGAGGAACCATTCTGCGTTTTCCTTGGTCATTCACCAAAACCGAAACAGGAAAATAAGATTTATAATCGCGTTCGAAGGAAAGGCTATCGTAGGTTCTATCTTGGTAATACCGACCCAGCAACATAAAAAACACAATACCCGACATGGAATCAAGATAGCCGGCACCGGTGCCTGAAATAATTTCGAAAATGCTTCGTCCGAAAGTAATAACAATGGCCAAGGCAATAGGAATATCAATGTTCATGAACCTTGTTTTGATGCCTTTCCAAGAAGAAATAAAAAAGGGAGAAGCACTAAAAAAGAAAACCGGCAAGGCTAAAAACAAATTCAAATAAGTGAATAATGAAATTAATCCGTCTGCATCGCCTCGCTCTAATCCGAAATACTCCGGAAAACTAAGCATCATGATATTACCAAAACAAAAACCGGCAACACCTAAACGCAGCATTCGCTTACGATCCATGGTTTGTTGCTTCTTTCCATCCAGATCGGCCAAATGAATATGGGGCTCATAACCCACCGAAGTCAATAAGCCTGCTAGTTCTTTTAAACCAATAACACGGTTGTCAAACACAATTCTTACTTCTTTCTTAGGAAAATCAACCCCCGATTGAATAATATTGTGATTAAGCTGATGCAGATTTTCTAACAACCAAATACAACTACTGCAATGCATTTGCGGCAAAAAGAAAACAACATGGCTTTCATGCCCTTGCTGAAAGGTTATTAATTGCTGCTGTATCTGGGAATTGTCAAGAAAATCAAACTTCCCTTCTTTCACCTCAAATTTCTGTGTTACCCCCGGCTTATCAGAAATTGAATAATAGGCACACAAATTATTGCTGTTGATAATATCATACACCGTTCTACATCCTGTGCAACAAAAAGACTGATTTCCTGA
>JBILVQ010000329.1:0-3223 GCA_044370375.1 Bacteroidia bacterium | reverse complement strand
GAGCTCCTGTGTAAGTAGGAGTGGTTGCTCCTGATATAGCCGTCCAGGTGGTTCCACCATTGGTGGATTGTTCCCATTGAACAGAAGTACCATTGTATCCGCTAACGGTCATCGTAGTTGTGCTACCCGAAACCACAGGGCTGGTAATTGTGGCTGTTCCTCCTACAGTAGGCACAGTACAAGCGATGGAAACTAATTCAATGGTAACATCATCAACATTCAAATCATACATATCTGCTGCACTGAATACCCTGAAACCAATGTGGTAAGTCCCTGTGGTTGTTGGAACAATGTTTCCACTAATTCCCTCCGTGTAGGTAGTGTTCGTGATATTGGTATTACTAAAAATGGCGGCAGATGTCATTCCGGCTGCATTTTGTGCAGCACCCCACTTTACCTCTAATCTTTCAGGAAAAGATGCGCTTCTGGCTCTATACCAAAATCTGATGCGATAGGTGTTGCCGGCAATCATCGATAACCCGGGGGTAAACAACCAATCATCTGCAGCCAATGAAGCATTATAACCGTAAGTTACATTGTTGGTTCCTGATCGTGGATTAAAAGTTGCAACATTCCATGTGTTCCCATCACCGTTTACATTTTGAGCCAGCCATCCGCAAGGTAGCGAAGATGAAGCATCGAAATTTTGTGTATGCGGAAAAGTGCTGATGGTTGAATTATTGAAGGTCACCAAGGTAGAAGCAGAATTGGTGCTATTTCCTCCGCAAGTTACCACACAACGATAGTAGGTAGCTGTACTAACAGTAAGTGAATGACTAAATGAGGTTGCTCCTGAAATATTAGTCCAGGTGCTATTGTTAGGACTGCTTTGCCATTGGTAAGTTTGACCGGTGCCGAAGGTAATTCCTGTTAACGATAAAGAAACAGAAGATGCTACGCAGATATTGTTTGGAGAAGCATTGGTTGTCGCCACAGGTGGAGGACTTGTACAGGCAACAGGTGCAGCCAATTGAAGGGCTGCAAAAGCATTCACCCTTCCGTAACCCAAATCATTGCTCCAAGTTCCGTTGGGCTGTCCGCTAACATTTGCATTGTAAGTATAACCTCCAACTTTATCGCAGGTAGATTCAATAATTTGTCTTGCATTGGCCATGGTCAATGAGGAGTTGGATGATAAAATCAAGGCCATTACTCCGGCTGCATTCGGACAAGCACTGGAGGTTCCGTTAAAGGTGGCGGTATAGTTTCCGCTAGAGTAACCGGCAGAGCCACTGATATCGCATGTGTAAATTTTTACACCGGGTGCAGAAATATCGGTGTTCGTTCCGAAATTAGAACCCCAGAAGGTTTCACCATCGCAAGAAGTTGTGCTTTTTCTTTGGTTACACATACTCATTGCCGTTACAGAAATAACGTTGCTTAATGTTGCAGGATAACTCACTGCTCCATTGTCATTACCTGCTGCAAAAAGAACAGGAGCTCCCAAACCTCCACGGCCTTGGGTTACAGCTCTGGTAATGGCATCATTGATTAACGAAGATGATGAACCACCACCCCAGCTGTTGCTTAATACATCAGCTCCGCCGGTTTGCCATGCCCAGTCAAGGCTAGTTCCAATAATGGAATTGGAAGTAACCCAATTTCCATTGGCATCGCTGTAAGCAATTCTAACAGGAATAATTTTGCAACTATATGCAACCCCGGCAACGCCAAGATTGTTGTTTCCTACTCCGGCAATAATACCAGCACAAGCTGTTCCGTGTGCATCGTTTCCACTCGGACCACCTGCTGAGCCTAAGCCATTACCATCATAACCGGGTAAAAGGTTGGCCAGTAAATCCGGATGAGCCAAATCAACACCTTCATCAATAACCGCAACTTTGATGCTGGTTGAACCGGTGGTGATACCCCAAGCAGAAAATACTTTCATATCGCATCCCGGAGTTCCGTTGAATTGAATACTGCTTCCTGTGTTGTTCAATGACCACTGAGCATTCAGGTTGGTATCATTGGTATTGAAACGTTTCAGTAATTTCAAAAAATCAGGCTCTGATGCAGCAAACCAACCGGTTTCATGAAAAATATTCGCAAACTCAAGCGCATTTTTTCCGGTTGATTTTGGAACCTTGATGAAGTACACTTTTTCATCATAACGATATTGCTCATCAATGCTAAGGCCGTTTTGACTAACCAATTGTTTCAGCTGGGCAAAATCAGAAGCACTTTTTAATTTAACCATAAAACGGTCCATAATTCCATGACCTGTACCATCTGAATAAACCAAAAATGGATTAGCATACTCAACCAAATTGCTTTGGTTTAAACGCTGAAGCATGGCTATGATTTTTCCTTTGTCAGCATTGCCGGTCAACTGCGCTACCACTACCTTTGGCGAAGGTAATTGCATTTCTTTCGTGAGCGGCTTCAGCAATGCTTCTCTGCCCATCAGTTCCTTTTGTTGTTCAAAAGAAACATTCCCGAAAAACTTTATCAAAATTTTTCCGGGATCCATGCCTATTTCCACTCTACCGTCGGGCGAGTAGAAATAGTAATTCTCTTGTTTTTCACCGGCAAAGCCCATGAATGGAAAAATACAAAAAGCAATCAGTAGGATTGCCCCTGTAAATCGTAAAAACTTGTTGCTCATAATTAAAAATTAAAGTCCGAAGGTAAGGATTTTTTTGCCTTCTCTGCCGGGTATTATTTGTTGATGAAAAGAATGAACTGTGAATTTGTAAGTAATTGCAAATCAGTTTTTTGCGTTTTTGTAGAGCAAAAAAAATATCAGAACATTTCAACAATTATTCATTCTCCCGTTAAATAATCTTCTTTTTTTTCTTGCCAATTTTTTTTTCAAAATGCCGCAGGTTCTGGATTTTGAATAGGCTAAACCATTTTACTCTGTTGCGTTTGATATTCCCCTAGATTTGGCATGATGTTGAAAAGGAAATATTTCTGTTTTGTTTTTTTTTATTTCTTTGTTAAAAATCAAAACGTTGTCAAAAGTTAAATCCAGAAACGGCAAAGCCTTGTTCCAGTTTTATTTGCTGGTGGTTTATATTCTTTTGCAGTTTTTGTGGTGGGCCTACCTTATTGCGCAGCTCAACCGCGAAGTGCATGATTTAAAGGTTGAACTGGTGAAGGCCGAGAATGGCAGTATTTCGCAAGACCGCCTTGATCAACTCAACAAAAATTTATACAACCGTTGGCTTATGATTGGCGGTGAGGGTACTGTCTTTTCTTTTATCCTTATTCTTGGTAT
>JBILVQ010000264.1:0-4260 GCA_044370375.1 Bacteroidia bacterium | reverse complement strand
GCCGGTACATCCATAGCTATCAACAAAGGATATCCAATAATTTCCATCAGCAAGAATCACCAAAAAAGTATCCGTTGAGCTTTGTGCAACCCCATCTAAAAACCATTGAAAAGAGCTTAAGCTTTGGTTAAAAAACAAGGTATCGAAAGATTGCTGCAGATTGAGGTCAAGCGGTACATAAGGCAATAGCGACTCCGACAAAGAGGTCGTGCAGCCATTGGCATCGGTTACCAGCACCTCCACCTGACTGGTATCGTTGGTGCCGGGAAAATAAAAATAGTCTTGTGAGCTATCGGGCCACAAAAAACTGTAGGGTTGAACCCCGCCAAAACCGAAAGCTTCAATGTAATAATGGGGCGGATCACAAATTAAATCGATGGTCCAGGTAACATACAAGGAATCTGGTTGGGCAATGGTGAAACTAGTGCCAGTTGTTTGTCCGAGCGAATCCGTTATTGACAACTGATAATTTCCGGCACAGAGATTTGAAATATTATTTCCCGAAATTAGGACAGTGTCAAAAAGCACAGAATAAGGAGGAAATCCACCGGTGATATTGATACTTACCTCCCCATTACATGCGTTATAACAATTTACATCAATAGCTGTAATGCTAACTTGAGGCAAATTTGGAGGAGGTAAAAAGGCAGTTGTATCTGTCAATTGGGCCATCAAGGCATCGCTCAATCCAGCTGAATTGATGGTGGAATTTCCCCATACGGAGGCCCCTGAAGATAAACCACCAATGTATAGCCTTTGGTTGATGGTATCAAACTCCATGGAGGTTGAATAATCATTCCCGCTAGCCTCACCCAATTTAACCCATTCGGCCGAACCGGCTGCACTAATTCTTGCCAAAAAAACGTCATTTTGTTGCGACTGCACCGAAATCCCTAAAACATCAACCGGAGTAACAGAATTTTGACTTTTTATTTCACCACCAATATACCAGGTATGAAAGGGGCCACTTCTTGCCGCCCGAACTTGGTCTCTGCCTGTTCCTGAAATTGATTTTTTAAAAATCGTATTGCCAGTGCTATCAAGACTCAGCAAAATGGCATCGTAATTTGTACCATTCTCATCAATGGTATCACCATCTACTACAATATAGTTTGAAAAAAAACCAACAAACAAGGTGTTAAAATTTTCATCTACGGCATTACCAAATAAACTGGAATTGAAAGAATTGAAAGACCTCCCCCAGATCAAATTCCCCAAGGTATCAGAACAAATAGCAAAGGCATCTGCTCTTGAAACACTCCCCAATAAAACTCCATTACCAAAATCAGCCTGACGGTTCGACAAAATTCCGCTGTAAAAAAGACGACCATTTTTATAATTAATGATGGTTGGATCAATAAAATTAGTTTGGCCATTGGGGCCGACAACAGTAGGGGAAAAAGAAAAAATCATATTCCCCGATGAATCGTACTTAAACCAAACCAAGTTGTTTGATAATCGGGTCAACAAATATACGTGTCCGGTAAAATCTGTACAAACTGAAGTCCCGTAATCCGGACTTGTAGCCCCTTGTTTTACTGCCCATAAAACGTTCCCACTGGTATCATAACTTGCTAAAAAAATTTCACTGCCATTTCCGGGTGAATTCAGGTTAATGAGTGGAGAAAAAGTCGCGTCTTGAACAAAACTACCACAAATAAAAATTCTATCCTGGCTATCAATCGCAATCCCATTCGCGCTGATATCGTTTCCAAATGAATTGGAGCTAATGGTTTTTACCCAAATCAAGGTGCCGGATGCATTATATTTTGCGATGCTTCCGCAGGGTACCGTTGTTGAGAAATTTTGACCGCTGAAATTAACATTCCCATTAACCGAACCAACCCAATAAACATTTCCCTGACTATCGTAAGCCATTCCTTTGCAGATATCACTTCCGGTTTGACCGCCAGCCATCGTGGCCCAATTCCATTGTTGAGCAAAGGATGAAGGAAGGTTCACCAAAGAACACAACCAAATAATAATGCATGCAAATTGTTTCATGGGACTATTTTTTTATTGTTCACCAAACGGCAAGCTGTATTCCTTTGTTGATGGTTGCAATACCAACTTTACACCGGTGATTTCTTCCTTCTGCGTTACTCAAGCCTTTTCCCTATACTTTAGGAGAGGTAGAAGGTTCATTACAAGAGTTATTCTGCTAAATTTGGTAGAAAGAATAACCAACTTGCTTGCTCATGAACAACCGGAGGATTTTCTTGATTTGATGGCCCAAATTTAGAAAAAAGGATCAATTCCTCTGCCCTATTGTTCATTGGGAAGGAAATTAACGAAAAAGCAACAATTTTCTATCCCTAATATTTCAATAGGCGCAAATGCTGTGGTGCGCTGTTCTCATGACTAATTCGGAGCCAATAAATGCCACTTTCATAGCCGCTTAAATCAAAATCCAAGGATTTATTGCCGTTTAGTTCCATTACTTTTTGTCCTTGCGCATTAAACACTTGCACTTGAACCGGGACAGATGACCCGCCCGTGATTAATTGAAAAATGCCATTGCCGGGGTTGGGTTTCAGATGGAATTGCTCCTTGTTATTTTTTTCGATACCTGTTGCTATATCCACTAAAACAGTATCAGAATAGCCGGTACATCCATAGCTATCAACAAAGGATATCCAATAATTTCCATCAGCAAGAATCACCAAAAAAGTATCCGTTGAACTTTGTGCAACCCCATCTAAAAACCATTGAAAAGAGCTTAGGCTTTGATCAAAAAACAAGGTATCGAAAGATTGCTGCAGATTGAGGTCAAGCGGCACGTAAGGCAACAGCGACTCCGACAAAGAGGTCGTGCAGCCATTGGCATCGGTTACCAGCAATTCCACCTGACTGGTGTCGTTGGTGCCGGGAAAATAAAAATAGTCTTGTGAACCATCGGGCCACAAAAAACTGTAGGGTTGAACCCCGCCAAAACCAAAAGCTTCAATGAAATAATGGGGTGGATTACATATCAAATCGATGGTCCAAGTAACATACAAGGAATCTGGTTGGGCAATGGAGAAACTGGTGGCGGTTGTTTGTCCGAGCGAATCCGTTACGCTTAACGAATAGTTACCGGCACAAAGGTTGCTGATGGTGTCGGTACTGATTAGGACATTGTCCAAAAAAAGCTGATAGGGCGCTGTTCCTCCGCTTATCACAATGTTTGCCATGCCGTTACAAGCGCCAAAACAAGTGGCATCAAGCGTGTTGACAGAGAGCAGCGGAGGATTGGGAGGTGCTAAAAAAGCAGTGGTATCGTTTAGCTGAGCAAGGTAGGCATCGCCATTCCCTACGTCATCCAAATTAGAACTGCCCCAAATAGAAACGCCAAAAGCGTAGCCGCCCAAATAAATTTTATTGGTGACTGTATCAAAGTGCATTGAGATGCCATAATCGGTGTTGTTGGCTTCTCCCCTTCGCACCCACTCTGCATTTCCCTGGTTGTTGATGCGGGCTAAAAAACCATCGCTTTGAAAAGAAGCCACCGAAATTCCAAGAACATCCATGGGGGTAGAAAAATTTGGACTAAAAAACTGTCCGCCAATGTACCAAGTGCTCATGGGACCGGGTGCAGCGCTCCAAACAACATCGCGGTTGGTGTTTCCAAAAGACCTTTTGAATTGGGTATTGCCAAGACTATCGAGGCAAACGAGGATTGCATCATCATTAGAACCATTCTCGAACAAAGTATCTCCGTCAATAATGATGCTTGCATTGAAGAGTCCAACCGATAGAGAATTCAACTGATCATCCACTGCAATATCGATGAACTGAGAATCTCCTGTTTTAAAACTCCGGCCCCATCGGGCAGTTCCTGAGGTATCGGCACAAAAGGTAAACAATTCGGTGGCAAAGGCATTGCCAAGACTGACGCCATTACCGAAATCGGCAAAAATAAAATACAAACGGCCGGTGATAAAAACCCTGCCTTGTTTCACCACAATGCCCTCACCGTGCACATTGCCTGAAAAGCCTGATATTACAGGTTGATGAATGGCCAATTGATTCCCTTGGCTGTCATACTTCAACCAATTCAAATTAGTGCCGTTGTTGCCCACTAGGTAAATGAAACCGGCTTCATCCACAGATACATCATTGGCAATTTCGGAGGCGCTGGAATTACCGTATTTTACTGCCCAAAGCACATTGCCGGCTGTATCATAGCGGGCCAAAAACATGTCGTTGGTATTCCATCCGTTGTTTAAAGAAATGCTTGGAGAAAAAACGGCAGTGCCTTCAAAACCGCCACAAACGTAA
>JBILVQ010000059.1:0-14805 GCA_044370375.1 Bacteroidia bacterium | reverse complement strand
TCATCCTAAACCTACTGTCGAAATAAGCCTCTTGGGTTTAGCAGCGATGCGGCCAAAACGAAGAATGGTTTGACCAAAAAGCCAAACCATCCTTTCGTTTACAAGCATGAATACAGTGAAACAAAGTTCATCACTCCACCCTTAAAAGTTTTCCGGTATCAATATAATCTTGTGAACTGATGCGGTAAAAATAATTTCCGGGCTTCACAAAATTTCCTTCCTTGTCTCTTCCATCCCACTCTATTTCCTGAATTCCGGCCGATTGGCGTGCATTCAGCAATGAAACTACTTCTCTGCCAAGCAAGTCATAAATGCCAATTTGAATATCCTGATCATTATTCACCAAATACCTGAATTTAACTTGTTGGTTGAAAGGGTTTGGTGAAACAAAGGTATTGAACGACTCCATGGAGGGCTCTTCGAAACCAATAAAGATAGAATCGGGAATACTTAAATCGGGCGTAGGAATTTGTTGATCCACAAAAACCTTGTAACCACCGGGCGGCAAGGAAATGGTCATGTTCACATCTGTAACATTTAACGATTGGCCTGTCATATAATCATACCACAGACCCGTATGTTGGAAGCCGGTAAAAACATTTTGGGTCACCATATCGAAATTAGTGATGGCAATACAGTTCATGGAAGGATCAGAAACATAAACTTGCTTTTGGGTTCCAAAGGCGGAAATATCGTAATTGCTTGTCCTGAAAGCAGGATAAGAAGTATGCAATTTAATGAGCGCGGCTGTTGCCTTAAAAAGCTTATGTCGGAAAGGATTGTTTAGATAATCCCACTTAATTGGCTTGGGGGCTGTTCTGGATTCATTGGTATTGGTTGGCCAATTGATGGAATAATCGTAACCCAATTCACCAAACATCCAAAGCATTTTAGGACCCGGAACGGTATAAAACACAGCAGAGGCGGCCTCCTTTCTTTGCAAAGCATTTTGCAAAGTACGGGTAGAATAATTTCCATTTACATTTCCAAACTGTTGATTGCTGTACATTAACCTTTCTTCATCATGACTCTCCATAAATCCAACCAGGTTATGAAAGGCCCAACCTTTTGCCTGATAGGAAACCAATCCTTCAAAGTCCCAATCGGTGGGCCATCCCATGGTGGCCTGTCCATATTGGGTATGAGCTTTACCCCAAAGCATGCAACCAAAATTTGCCAATTCAGTTTCCTCATCGTTGGCAGCAAAATGCTCAAGAATGGCATAAGTGCCGGGATAGCGCTGCCACAGGCGGGTCATCATGCGTTTGATGTTATAGATTCGGCTTGCGTCATAAACACTCCAATCGCCAACAGGGTTTGGACTGTTCACCGTAACATTCTGCGTAAAGCCTTTCGACAAATCGAAACGGAAACCATCAATTTTGTATTCAGCACACCAGTGCGCTAAAACGGTATCGCAAAATTCACGCACGTACGGACTATCATGGTTCAAATCGTAACCCACATTAAAGGCATGGGTTGCCTCCACATTACAATAAGGATTATTAGTCCAGATATCGCTTGACTCTTTATCTTGCCACAAACGAACCTGGGGAGCAAGACCATACATGTGATTTAGTACAATGTCCAAAATAACCGCCATTCCTTCAGCGTGAGCTGCATCAATCAGCTTTTTCAATTCTTCTTTTGGGCCGTAGGTTTTATCGGGGGCAAAGAAAAAATTAGGACCGTAGCCCCAGCTCTCGTTACCATCAAACTCGGTAACGGGCATCAATTGAATAGCGTTAATGCCAAGTTTTTTCAGGTATCCCAAAGAATCACGCACCACTTTAAAAGTATGGCGTGAAGCGAAATCCCTGATGAGCAATTCATAGATCACCAGGTCGCGGTTATCCGGTTTTTGAAAATTAGTAATTTGCCAATTAAATGGAGGCTCCCCGGGCTGCATAACCGAAACCACCTCGGTAGTTTTGCCTGCCGGATAAGGGATTAAGTTAGGATAAAGAACAGGATTAATAGAGGCATCTAAATTGGGATCCAATACCTTTTCGGCCAAAGGATCGGCAATTTTGAAATTACCATCAACGAAATACTGAAAACGCACTTCTTGTCCGGGAGTAAGTCCTGTAACCTCTAACCAATACCTTTCGCCATTTTGCGAGCGCTTCATGTAGTAGGCAGGATCAACTTCCCAATTGTTAAAATCACCCAACAGGTAAGCGTAATTTTTAAAAGGTGCCAGCAAACAAAGAATCACTGTGCTATCGTTTATTTCATTGATACCATTTCCTAAACCGGAAGGAGGATCCTGCACCACAGGATTATCCCTTACCACAAAATAAATAGAATCGCGAACAGATTGCACACCGCTTTCTGCAATAAACTTCACCCAAAACTTACCTACCTGATTGGCCGGAAAAGTAAAAGTCAATAATTGCGTTGATGCTTGTTGCGCAATGATTTGTCCGTTCTGAAAAAGATTGATAAAAGAAGGCTGATTAGCTGCAACCCTTACTGTTAAAGGCTGATTGAGCGTGGTGATGTATGGACGAGTAACCGGAGCCGTAATTTTGGCCGAAAAACCTGTTTCGAAAATAGGAATAAAAATATCGGTTCCATCTGCATTTTTACCGATTTGAGTACCGGCAAAATTTCTAAATACCATGGCCAAAGCCACCACCTTTTCGTTTTGCGAAAAGCCGTACCAATTTCTGATTTTGAATTTTATCCTGAATAAATTGTTACCCAAACTTTGCATTAAAACTGTACTATCCGGAGCAGCAAAGGGTGTTTTTTTGTACTGCCAATCGGCATCGTTTACGCTTTTGGAAGTAATAACCCCCGTATGAATATAAACAGGATTAACGCCTGTTAAAGCGGCATTCCCTTGGGTAGCGTTGAAAATAATTTCCAGGCTATCGTTTATATTCGGGTAGGCAGGAGAATAACTAATTACCTGTGCCTTCGCTGTCAGGAAAAATCCGGACATAATTAAGAAAAACAAAAACTGCCTCATCATTATCTTTAAAATTAATCAGGTTGAAAAAAAAGGGCCACTACGGCCCTTCTGAAAATTAGCGAAAGAATTTTTAGTTAGTGAGAACCAAACGATCGGTAACCACCGATGTTCCGGATCTCATGGTAAAGAAGTACATTCCCGGTTCAACACGGTTTCCGGCATCATCAGTAGCATCCCAAGTAGCTGTTTGTGAACCAATGGGCAACTGACCTCTATAAATGGTTTTCACTTTTCTACCGGTAGCATCAAACACATTCATCTCGAAATCTTGTTGAGCAGCCGCCAAATAAAATTTAATTTGCACCGACTCATTCATTGGATTCGGAGAAATTTGACGGTTATACGCTAAATCTCTTTCAGTAACAGAGGCAACACCGTATTCAAAGGAAACCGGTCCGGTAGTCCAATTTGAGAAATCACTTTGAATCACCTCCGGGGTAGTTGCTAATTTCCAAATAAAAATATCTTTACAGGTAGAATCACGACCTGAGATTGTACCCGTAGCATCGCGAAATACAAGGCCCATCGTATAAGGCGTTGCATTGGGATTCATGGGCATGGAGGTTATAGGAGGATTACTTAAAGTATTGGTTTCAGTACTCACATCAGGACTACTAAAATACAATTCTAAATCGAATTCTTTTGTAAATATTCCATTTCCCTCATCTACCATTACTCCAACATTATCATCTTGCGGATTGTTCCCCCAATTACCCACCACACTTTGCCAAACCAAAGAGTTTAAGGGGATAATTTGCTGAATACAGAAAATTTCTGCACCGGGAGAGTTGATATCAGAAGTATTTCCTGCATTATTCCAACAAACTCCGGCATGCATATAAACCTTCGTTAATGGGGTTGGTGTAACACCATCGCAAGGCGCATTTAAGCTGCAATTGATGTTATTGAATTTTCTGGTATCCA
Organism: Bacteroidia bacterium; assembly: GCA_044370375.1. Lineage (GTDB taxonomy): Bacteria > Bacteroidota > Bacteroidia > UBA4408 > UBA4408 > JBILVQ01. The sequence goes on along the minus strand of JBILVQ010000059.1, from coordinate 10,901 downwards.
ACACAATTTTCATGCGATGGAGTGTTTGTGCCACACCCACGTTGGCAATGAGGCCGGCTCCGAGAAATAAGAAGCTAAGTAATTTTCTTTTCATGTTGATTGAGTTGAGGTGGTTGAATTTAGTTTTTAATAAAGCGGGTATTGAAAATACCAGCCGAAGATTGTATTTGCAGGTGATACACACCCTGGTTTAAAGAAGAGACATCGAATTGAAATTGACCATTGCTTGTTTGCCTGTTGCCTAATGGTTCGGACATCACCAATTGTCCGGACTGGTTATAAACGCTTAACAAGGCAGCCTCACGCTTGTTTAAAGCAGGAGCTTGAATATAAAGCATTTCTTGCACTGGATTAGGGAATAATTGGAGCTCAGTCGCAGCGTTTACATCGTTAAGCGAACTAACCAAAATGGTTTGAAAAAGAGTGTCCACTCCACATTCATTGGTAGCGATAAGTCGTACAGTGAAATTTCCGGTTGAGAAATACGTATAAAATGGATTTAAGGTAAAAGCATCATTGGTTCCATCACCATTAAAATCCCATTGATAAGAAACCGCATCGGTGCTTGCATTGGTAAAGTTTACCAAACCTCCGGCACCTTGAACAAAAGAGAAGCCGGCAACCGGCAAATTCAAATTAACAAGGTTAATTACATCAATACCGGTACAGCCATCCTGGTTGGTAACCGTAAGCGTGTAAGTGCCGGCTGCATTCACTGTAATGGAAGGCGTTGTAGCACCTGTAGACCATGCATAAGTAGAAAAACCAGGTCCTGCATCAAAGGTTAAGGTTTCTCCCGGACAAAGATTCTGGCTTGTGCCGGCATCCACCAGGGGCAAAGTTCCAAAGCCAACCACAATGGTATCGGTTAGGTTACATCCAGAGGTGGTGATTACATTGACTGAATACGTACCGGGTGTTGAAACAGTGAGACTAGAGGCAGCAGAGCCATCTGACCAAAGGGCATTCGCATAAAAATTGGGCGTAAAAGTGGGGGTAACGCCTGCAAAAGAAGAACTAACGGCTGCAAGGTTGTTCATGCTGATAAAAATATCCTGGTTGTTATTATCCTTGCCAGTGGCGCTACCATCGGCATTTCTGAAAACCATTAACAAACCATTAATGGACAAACCGGGATTTAGTCCGTAATAATCCCATAAGTTGAAGGTAATTTTCCACAAATTAGGACCGATAGAATCCATTTGGCCTAAACCATCATCTTGTCCCCAGTTACCCACGGTAATATCCCATCCGCCAAAAGGCATTTGTTCAACACCAGAGTGCATATAAACTTTGTTGGCGCCCACCAGTCCTGTTACACCCTGCGTGGCATCGTACACAATGGTAAGAGAATCTCCATCAGAGGCAATAGCCACACCCGGACTTAAGACAATACTGCCAAAGCCACAAATAAGCGTATCGTTTCCTAAACTAATGGGCGTAGTAGCAGCGCCCTGATTAATAACGATGGTATCATTGGCCACACAAAAGCCATCGGTTACTGACACCGAATAAGTTCCGGGTTGTGTTACCGTAATGGAAGAATTGGTTGAACCATTGCTCCATAAATAAGAATCAAAATTACCGGCCGACAAATTAACATTGATCAGCGGACTGCAGATGGTGATATCATTGCCTAAATTCAAATTTGAAGCCGGAGAAAAATCAACCACAACGGTATCAGCCGCAATACAACCCTGAGCACCACTTACCGTAATCCAGTAGGTGCCTGATTGGTTGACAGAAATGGTAGGTGCAGAAACACCTGTTGACCAAACGATGCTTGTGTAAACGCTATTATTAAAGGTAGGTACAACCCCTGAAAAAGAAGAACTGATATTCCCTGAAAGATCAATAAAAATATCAGCATTGTTGTTATCCTTTCCTGTGGCGGTGCCATCGGCATTTCTAAAGACCATGAGCAGGCCTTCATAGGTTTGTCCGGGATTCAAGCCATAATAAGTATGCGGATTGATAACAATTCTCCATAAATCAGGCGCTATTTCAGTCATCTGGCCAATTCCATCATCGGCACCCCAATTGCCAATAACATTTTGCATGGGACCGAAAGGAAAAAACTGAACACCGGAATGCATATACACTTTGGGCGAACCAACCAAACCGGTAACACCTTGCGTGGCATCATAAACAATTACCAAAGAATCGCCTAAAGGAGAAACAGCAACACCGGGATGAAGGAGGTAAGAACCGGCCTGACAAAATGCGGTATCATTGCCCAAGTTGGGAGGTGTTAAGGGTTGCACCGGATTAACAACAATAGAATCGGCAGCGAAACAAGCACCCAGGGAAACAAGCACCGAATAAACGCCTGTTGCTGTGGCGGTGATGCTTGATTGGGTAGCACCTGTATTCCATAAATAAGAATCGAAACCGGAGCCGGCATCGAGCAATTGATTAATGGGTGCATTGCAAGGGGTAATGTTTGCACCAAGGTTGAGACCGGGGGTTGGATTTACAGTTACCGAAATTGTATCTCTGAAAATAGAACCGGCAGAATCGGTTATGGCAACCCAATAAGTGCCGCTACTGTTTACGGTGATAGAAGAATCGGTTGAACCTGTGCTCCAGAAAATACCATTGATAGCATCTTCAATGATGCTTCCGTTTACACCTGTAAAGGCAGAAGAAGGTTGGCCACCGGCAAGCAGCATAAAAATATCATTTCCATTTTGGTCTTTTCCGGTTGCAGTACCATCTTCATTGCGGAACACCATGAAGATACCATTGATATTGGTGGTAGAAGGAAGGTTATAATAATCGCGAATGTGGATGGTAATTCTCCATAGGTTGGGGGCAATTTCCGTCATTAAACCAAGGCTATCGTCTTGACCCCAATTTCCTACCCATGGTGCAACAGGTCCGCCAAAGGGAGCGAGTTCATAGGTAGAATGAAAATAAACCTTATTGGCTCCTTGCAATTGTGTTTGGCCTTGGGTTGCGTTATAAGTTACTACCAAAGAATCTTCGAACACTTGAATGCCGTTGAGTGCGTTAAGCACCAAATTTTGGCCGCTGCAAAAGGTGGTATCGTTTCCTAACTGAATATTTAATTGCGCTTTGGTGCTTAGCCAGGGACTGAGGCAAAACAGCAATAAAGCGAGATAACGGTAATGGAAAATAGTTTTCATTTTTTGATAGTGTCATTTTAACACTTAACACTACAAAATTAACAAAATCTTGAGGAGAAAGTTGTTAAAGCCTCAAAGTTTTTTAAACGCCTGATAATCAGCGCTAAAATAAAGTTAATAAAAATTACAACCCGGTTTAAGCGGGTTTAGGACAAAAGTTTTTGGCGCAGAACAAACTCCAACTGTTCATTGGTTTGCTGCAATTGGGCGGCAAGCACCTTTTGTTTGATGCGCAATTCATAGACTTTGTAGGCGCTTTCAATGGTATCGCGCAACTCGTCCTCGTTCCAGGGCTTTCTGAGGTAGCGAAAAATCTGGCCACGGTTGACGGCATCGGTGAGTGCATCGATATCAGAAAATCCGGTCAATAAAATTCTGATTTGATCCGGATAATCATTCACCGCGTAGGCGAGCAATTCGGTTCCTAATTCCTGCGGCATTCTTTGGTCGGTAATGAGTACCTGAATTTTGCTTTGCGCCAGGATTTCTTTTGCTTCTTTTACAGAGAGGGCAGTAAAAACCGAAAATAATCTTCGGAAGGAAGCTTTAAAAGCTACCAGGTTGTTCTCTTCATCATCCACATAAAGAACTGTTATTTTCTGGCCTTCTTCCATTTGTGCGATTAAATGAAGTGCTAAATTAATAAAAAAAAATTAATTCGGCCATTTTTCGCATTCTTCAACGAAAAAAAATAGCTATTCAACGGCACAATGTTTGAAAATATCGTAAAGAATTAAAAACCTATGAAAATTAGCCTTTAATTTGTAACAAATCGCAGAAAAGGAATGAACAAATTTGGCGGCAGGGCGGACCTAAACCATCCGCACGAGAACCTGCCCGGCAAATCTTTTTTACCGGAAATGCTTTACTTAAGCAAGGCCGGTGACAGAGATAGATACAATCAGCTGCTAAAAACAGCGGGGGTTGAGGTATTTGATACCCTGATGATACAGTTGCAGGAATTGATAAAAATCAAGCATCCTTCAATAAAATTATCCGCACAGCAAATCGTTGAGAAAATTGACGAACATTTAAAGGGTGTTCTTCCGAAAGAATATGGCGTTTGGTGTTTCTACCCTTGGTCGGGCCGCATGGTTCACCTTCCGGATCGCGAAGAATTCATTGCCCTTCGTACCAGTCGTAACATTTATAAAATTACACCTCAAGAAAGAGATTTACTGGGCGAAAAAAAAATCGGGGTAATTGGTTTATCCGTGGGGCAGTCGGTTTCGCTAACCCTTGCCATGGAGCGTATTTGCGGAGAATTGCGCCTGGCCGATTTCGACAAACTGGAATTAACCAATTTGAACAGAATCAGAACAGGGGTGCATAATCTAGGACTAGAAAAAGTCTATGCTGTTGCGCGTGAGATTGCAGAAATTGATCCATTCATCAAGATAAAATGCTTTGAGCAAGGAGTAACAGAAGAGAACATCGATTCTTTTTTTAATGATGGCGGAAAGCTGGATTTGTTGGTAGAAGAATCGGATGGATTTGATATTAAAATATTAAGTCGCTTAAAGGCCCGATCACTGGGGATACCGGTGATTATGGAAGCATCTGACCGTTGCATGGTAGATGTAGAAAGGTTTGATTTGGAACCCGAGCGCCCCATATTGCATGGCCTGGTGAAGCATTTGGATGTTGCCAAGTTAAAAACCTTAAAAACCAACGAGGAAAAAATTCCTTATATGTTGGATATCTTGGGCATTGATACCTGTTCGGACCGCCTGAAAGCCTCGATGATAGAAATTGATCAGAGCATAGGCACCTGGCCCCAACTGGCCTCTTCGGTAGCGATGGGGGGAGGTATTACGGCCGATGTATGCCGAAGAATGCTACTGAACCAATACACCGGCAGCGGAAGGTATCATGTTGACATTGAAAAAATCATTGGTGACCCGGAAGAAAATAAGTCCACAAACAAAAAGCCTTTATCAAATCAAAAGAACGAGGAACACAACTTTAAATTTGGTTCACTACAACCCATTTCAGCGTGTATTGCGTTAGAAGAAAAACAAATCAGGGCGATGGTGGAGGATGCTATCAAAGCACCCTCAGCCGGGAACAATCAACCTTGGTATTGGCATTTAAAAAATAACACGCTTGGGTTGTATCACGATAAAAAAAGATCGGCTGGATGGACAGACCCTGACGACCATTTGGCCATGATGGCCTTGGGTGCTGCCTTAGAAAACCTTCACTTGTCGGCCATGGCCAAAGGTTATGAAAGCGTGATAGAATTTAGTCCTGCCATTGAGGCGGGAGAACCCATTGCCCAAATTGGGTTTAAGGCCTTGCTTAAACCAGCAGAAAAAACCGAACTCAATCTATACCAAACCATTGGTAAAAGATGCAGCAACAGAAAAAAAGGCAAGGGTGAAACGATATCCGCTGCTACCCTTCAAGAGATACAATCGATTTTACCCGATGGTTATCAATTGACCACTACCAGCCAAACCGATTCCATTGCCCAACTGGCCGAAATCATTTCAGAAATAGAAAAAATTAGGTTTATGCATCCGGAAGGACATGCCGAATTTTTTAAAAAAGAATTGCGATGGACAGCGGAAGAAATTGCTGAAACCAAAGATGGGATAGACATTGCCACCTTAGAATTAAGTTTCCTAGAACAAACCGGCATTAAAATTTCATCGGAAGAAAAAGTAATTTCTTTGGTGAGAGAATGGGGCGGTGGCGGAGGCTTAAAAAAAATTACGCGCGAGGCGGTATTGTCCTCAGCAGCGATCGGTCTGATTTATGCCAAAGAAAAAAATCAGTTTGATTTTCTAAATGCCGGCAGGGCTGTGCAAAGAGCTTGGTTGCAGGCCAATCATTTGCAGCTCAGTGTTCACCCTGTATCCTCTCCCCTATTCTTTTTCGACCGCATCAAGAGGCACCGCGATTTGGATAGTGAAACTGTAGAGAAGATTGTTCGGTTGGAAGAAAAATTCAAATTAATTTTTCCTGTTCCAATGGAGGGAACACCGTATTTTCTTTTCCGATTATCGTTGGCAGAGGCGCCCAGTGCGTATTCGTTAAGGATTCCGGTTGACAATTGTTTTAGTAATTCCATGGGCCATGATCAAGTTTAGAGCATTTCATGCGCCCTCGGATCCTGAAACCTGCCAAAAATATATTGAAGGACATGTTAAGGTGTTGAAGGATTACGGGATTACCAATATTACATCCAACAACAATGAATGGGTGAATTGGGATTTTGTTTATGGCATTGTAGCGGAGGATCATGAAGGAAATCTTTTAGGTGGCATCAGGGCACAACTCGCCCATGAAAGTCAGATGCTTCCGGTAGAAAAGGCCATCGGAAAAATTGACCCCAACATTCATCAGATTGTTAAAAGCTATATCAACGAAGGGGTTGGAGAATTGTGTGCCCTGTGGAATGCCAAATCAGTAGCCGGCATGGGATTAAGCATTTTGCTAACCAGGGCGGGTATTTCTATTGTGAACCAGATTGCCTGTAAAACCTTAATGGGCATTTGTGCCGACTATACCATGGGTATGTTTCAACGGGTTGGTTTTGTAGTTGACAATTCGCTCGGTAACAAAGGAGAATTCGTTTACCCGAATGAAAATTATATAGCGAGGGTATTGGGTATTTTAAATGCAAAAGACCTTGCTACGGCCGAAGCTTACGATCGGGAAAGAATGTTAAGTTTAAGAAACAATCCAAATCAAATTTTTTCCGAAATTAGCCCCAAAGGAAATTCTATTGAGATTGACTATTCACTTAAACTTAGCTAACAAGCCATGAATTTTTTATTCCGCTTCACGCTTGTACTCTTTGGGGTATTTGCCTTATTGTGGCATAAAGGCTATGGAAGTGAGCTGGTCATTACCCAGACCCAGTCTAATACTTTCATTAAAAACAATGTTGAGTATTTAAAGGATGAAACCGGAAAACTAGACCTACGGGGAGCGATGCAGGCGGATGGTTTCCAACAGGTAAGCACGGATATTCCGAATTTTGGCATAAGCAATGCGCCCTATTGGCTTAAACTCAACATCCTCAACAAAACCCAAAGCAGCAGATTTTTATTACAGATTTCGCAAGCAGGATTAGATGAAGTAGAATTCTATCAATCGGATTCGAGCGGAAAAATAAGCACACTCAAAACCGGAGAAAACTATCGCTTTGATACTCGGACTTATTTCGACCCGAATTATATCTTTAAGGTTTATGTGCCAGCAGGAGATCGCACCTCCGTTTATATCCGGGTAAAGGCCAGGGATAATGTTCAGGTGCCGATGATCATTGGCTTATCGGAAACAATTTTTGAAACCAATAAATTAAAAGATACGCTGGTTGGAATTTACTTGGGTATTATGTTGGTAATGCTCTTGTATAATTTCTTCATTTATTTTACCGTAAGAGACCGCTCCTACTTTCTTTATGTGGTTTACATTGCTGCGGTTATACTCACCCAAACAAGTATTCACGGCTACACCTTTCAGTATTTATGGCCCAACACCCCTTGGTTGGCCTATTACAGTTCCTTTATTTTTCCGCCGCTGGTTGGGGTAACAAGTTTCTATTTCATGCGTGCGTTTTTAAATACAAAAACAGCGTTACCTCGAATTGACAAGTTACATCCCATTTTTATTCTGGGATACGGAATTGCCGTATTAATGGCCATTTTCCAAAAATTTGAATCCAGTTTTCTGCTCATCGAAATTTGTGCGGTTTCACTTTCCATGTACATGTTGATTCAATCCCTCATTCTTTCAAGGCAAGGATCAAGACCGGCACGTTTCTTTCTGATTGCTTGGACCATTTTTTTGTTTGGGGTTACCCTTTATGTGATGAAAGATTTGGGATTTTTACCGTATAATAATTTCACCCTTTATACCATGCCGGTTGGCTCTGCTTTGGAAGTGGTATTACTTTCCTTTGCCTTGGCCGACAGGATTAATATTCTGAAAAAAGAAAAAGAGTTATCACAGGCCGAAGCACTTTCCGCCTTGCAGGAAAATGAAAAGCTAATCAAGGAACAAAACATTTTATTGGAGCAAAAGGTGCATGAGCGTACCATCGCCTTGGAAGAAACCAACGAAAATTTAAACCAGACCTTGAACCATTTGAAAGAGACGCAGGCGCAATTGGTGGATGCAGAAAAGATGGCCAGTCTTGGTCAGTTAACCGCAGGAATTGCCCATGAAATAAACAATCCCATCAATTTTGTGCATGCCAATATCAAGCCTTTAAAAATGGATATTGGCGACTTGTTGGAATTATTTAATCAATATGAGCGTTTAGAAGAAGGGAGCAATTTTCAGGAACAAAGGGCAGCCATAGAAAAATTCAAACAAGAAATTGACGTAGAATACTTAAAGAAAGAAATTGATTCATTGCTGAACGGCATTGAAGATGGCGCAAACAGAACGGCCGAAATTGTTTCGGGATTAAAAAGTTTTTCAAGGTTGGATGAAAGTGACTTAAAAGATGCAAACATTAATGAAGGGATAGAGTCCACCCTCACCATTTTAAGAAGTGCCATCCCTCCGAATGTAGAAGTGGTGAAAAACCTTGGTGAAATTCAAAATATTGAATGTTTTCCGGGCAAATTAAACCAGGTTTTCATGAATGTGCTTAACAATTCCTTTCAGGCCATTGCGCAAAAAAAATCAGAAAACCAGGAACGCGTAAGCATTAGCACGAGGAGCGTTGGTGATAACGTGGAAGTGCTGATTGAAGACACTGGCATAGGGATGAGTGAAACGGTAAGGGCCAAAATTTTTGAACCATTTTTCACGACCAAAGATGTAGGTCAGGGCACTGGTTTGGGAATGTCTATTGTCTTTAAAATCATTGAAAGTCATTCAGCCAAAATCCAAATTGATTCAGAAGTTGGAAAAGGGACGAGGGTTTTGATAACTTTACATCGCAAACTAACCATAAAACCGGCCACGGAAAAATAGCTATGCCCCACAGAATCAGGATTTTATTTGTTGATGACGAAGAAAACAACCTTGTTTCGTTCAATGCATTTTTCAGGCGTGAATATGAGGTTTATACGGCTCCCAATGCTGCTGCCGCGCTAAAAATTTTGGACAAGGTTCCGGCGGATATCATCATTGCCGACCAGCGGATGCCGGCCACCACGGGAATCGAGTTTTTAGAAAAAACCTTGCAAAAGCATCCTGAGAGCATAAGGGTATTGATTACGGGGCAAGCCGACATTAATGTGGTGATTGATGCCATCAACAAGGGTCAGGTAACCAAATATGTAAAAAAACCCTGGGAGTGGCCTATTCTGAAATTGGTCATCGACAATTGTTCTGAGTTGTATTACTCACGGGTTGAAATGCAAAATAAGAACAAGGAGTTGATGAAGTTAAACGATGAATTAAACCGCTTCGTTTATAGTATTTCGCACGATTTAAGATCGCCATTAATGTCGATTTTGGGTTTGATCAAAGTTTCAACATTAGAAGAAAATATCAATGCAGGCGATCACCTGAAACGGATTGAAACGAGTGTTTTAAAACTGGATAGTTATATCCGGAATATCATCGACTACTATCAGAATGCGAAAGCCGACCACATGGCCGAAGCGCTTGATTTCAACACCATTGTCAATGAAATAATTGAAAGCCTGAAAAGTCAGGACCAGAACATCCTTTTCGAAACTAACATTGCCCAAAAAGGTGAATTCTTCGGGGATCACTTCAGGGTAAAAGTAATTATTGCCAACCTTTTGTCGAACGCCATCAAATATCAAAACCCTGAGGCCAAAGAAAACAAGGTTTCGATAAAAGTTAACGCGGATAAAAACGGGGCTTCCATTTCCATTTCTGATAATGGAGTTGGAATTTTGCAGGAGCATATCGACAATATATTTAAAATGTTTTTCAGGGCAGAAAACTCGGTTACTCAACCCGGAACCGGCATTGGATTATATATTGTAAAAGAAGCATTAGAAAAAATTGGCGGGAGCATTAAGGTCAATTCTGTTCCATTGGTGGGTTCCTCCTTCGAAATCTTTATTCCCAACCAAAAGCCTAAAGGATGAAAAAACAGTTGAATGTGTTTTTGATTGATGACAATGAAATTGACTTGTTTGTTCACAGGGAATTCCTGCGCATTTCGGGTATTTCAAACCACATAAGTTCCTTCAATTACGGTGGAGATGCATTGAGCCTTCTTTCTCAAAAAGATTTGAATGAATGGCCTGATTTAATTTTGCTGGATTTACAAATGCCGGTTATGGATGGGTTCAACTTTTTGAAAAAACTAGAAAAGCTGAATGTTGATTACAGCAAAAAATGTAAAGTAATCATGATTTCTTCTACCTTAAGTATTATTGATTTGGCAAAAGTGAGTGCACATCCCGGTGTATTAGAATTGGTAAGCAAACCGCTTGATCATCTTTATCTGAAAGAACTTCTCGCTAAAAAAGGAATTTTAGAAGAGGCGGTTGAGGGGTAGCTTAATATCTTTTTCGGCTTATTATTTTTGTCCTTATTCGAATGGTGGGAATGATGGCAGGGAGAATCATTGTATGGATGAAATGATTAACATGCGTGGATTGAAATCCTATTGGTTGTTCGTTATTCATTGTTCATTGCTACGCAATGAATAATCGCGGATTGAAATCCTATTCGTTGTTCGTTATTCGTAATTCATTATTCATTATTCGTAAATCATTGCGTAGCAATGATTAACCGCGGATTGAAATCCTATTCGTTGTTCGTTATTCGTAATTCATTATTCATTATTCGTAAATCATT
>JBILVQ010000058.1:0-14823 GCA_044370375.1 Bacteroidia bacterium | reverse complement strand
AACAGGGCATATGCTGCGCAGGGCATTCAAACCCAAATCAACTACCGCTTAAAAACCGGAAAAATTACCCATGAACTAGAAATCGGAATTCGGTATCACGAAGATCAGGTTGATCGCTTTCAATGGGAAGACGAATACAGTATCGTGAATAATGTCATGATGCAAACAAAGGCTGGCGTTGCCGGAACCGAAAGCAACAGAATTAATTCTGCACAAGCCTTGGCTAGTTTTTTGCAATACAAAATTCAAATCGGCAAACTGAGTTTAACACCCGGCCTTCGTCACGAAAACATTTTGATGCAAGGAAAAGATTTTGGCAAAAATGATCCTGACCGTAGTGGAAAAGCATTGGTAAAAACCTCTAACCGCGTTGATGTTTATATTCCGGGAGTGGGTGCAGAGTATCAATTTAACAATTACACAGGAGTTTTTGCAGGAGTGCACCAGGGCTTTTCACCGCCGGGAAACAGAGATGAAACCCAACCTGAAAATAGCATCAATTATGAAAGTGGGATCCGTTACACCCGTAACGCGCTTTCTGGTCAGGCGGTGGTGTTTTTCAACGATTATCGCAATCTTTTGGGTTCCGATTTATCGGCAGCAGGAGGAACAGGCACAGGCGATTTATTCAATGCCGGCAAGGTTGAAACCAAGGGATTGGAACTTCAATTGAGTTATGATTTTGCGGCCCTTTACAACAATCTTCCATTTAGTTTCCCCGTTGCTTTGGCCTATACTTACACCGATGCTACTTTTAAAAACTCCTTCGTTAGCAATTTCGAGGATTGGGGCACAGTGAATGAAGGTGATGAGTTCCCTTACATGGCGCAAAATCAATTGACCTTATCGGCAGGAATAGAGCATCGTTTGTTTTCGTTCAACCTGAGTGGAAGGTACATGGACGCTATGCGAACAGCACCGGGACAGGGGGCGATGAATGCTGCAGAAAAAACAGATGCCTATTTTGTATTGGATGCAAGTGCCTCCTACAACATGCATAAAAACATCTCATTGTTTGCCAGTGCTACCAATTTGAGCAATGAGGTGTACGTTGTGGCGAGAAGACCGGCAGGCTTACGTCCGGGAATGCCAAGGGCGTTTAACATTGGATTAAAAGCGAATTTTTAAAAAATCACCTTCCCCATAAAAAAAACAATAGGAGTTAAAGAATGATTTAACTCCTATTGTTAGAAAGCAATTCAATCCATCAACAAAGCCTGTTCTGTCAGGAGCACCTTCATTTGCAATTGGGTGAGTCGTTGAATTTCAATATTGAGGGGTTGATCAACAAACAAAAATGCCTCATTACCCAAAAAGCTTGGGTTGTTAGAAATCTTTGCATAGGCATCCAACCTTTTCTGCAATCCGCTGAAAGAAAACTCCCCTTCAGCGCCCATGATATCTATTACTCCACCGCGGGAAGCCCAATTGTAAACCTCTTCGTACTGAACGGCATCTTCCGAATGAAACAATATCCGTTGTTTTAATTCATCAATCATTTTCACGAGCGAAAGGGTTTCATTATGGAGTAAGGAAAATCTGCTTGCTGCCGAATCTCTTTTCAACAATTCATCATTCATTTTTAATTGTTGTTGAACAGAAGCTTCTTGATCGCGCAAAAGTCTGACAATAGATTCACTCACTTTTTTACTGGTAGTGCTACCGGCCACACCGGTGGTTAATAGCAATGTACTGCCAACCGCAATAATGAGAATAACATTTGAAAACACATTCACTTTATTGAGCGATTTACGGTAAACAGCGAAAATGTAAACCGGCAAATAACCAAGCAAAAGGATGGCGATTGAACTGTAAAGCATCACGCTTGCACCAGGCCAGTGCATCATTTTAAACCAAATACCCAAGGCGGTTAAAACGCCAACTACTGCACCGGCAATGCTCAACAACAGGTGTTTGTTTTCATTCTCGGCCTGTTTATACCGCAAGGCAAAAAACAGGGGTAAAAACAAAACAGCCATTAAAAACATTCCAATGACGAAAAGTATGTTTGCTCCCGGCCAATGAAGAATTTTAAAAATGGAGCCGGTTAATATGCTAATAGCAGAAACAAGCCCCGAAATACGAAGTGTGGTGTTCATTGTTTTAAATTTTAAAAGCGTGATTAATCGATTGGTTTCTTTCTGAACCCTGTTTAATTCTTCTGCAGAGAATTCAAGCATGACTTCATGAAAAACCTCTTCAAACGATCGTTGTTCGTTACGCGCTTCAATCATGCAGCAGAGGTGGTCCAATAAATCTTCCTCGAGAGAAGGCATGGCAATACCTTTGCTGCGCAAATGAATCAGCACTTGCTCAACCTGTTGCTCACTGAGCTCCATGGCTTCAGGCAGTTTTGGGAGTGGTTTGAAGATCGAGCAGGAACATCATGGTCTGCATAAATTCGGCAAATTCATCCACTTTTTCACGGGCCAGTTTTTTTCCCGGCTGCGTAAGTTTATAATATTTGCGAACCCGCTTTCCGATGCTAACCAATTCGGTGGTTACCTGTCCCTCTGCTTCCAGCTGATGAAGCAAGGGATACAAGGAACCTTCCGTAATGATTATCTTCTCTGCACTCATTTCCTTAACTTTTTGCGTCATTTCATATCCATACATACTTTCCTGCTCAGAAAGTAGTTTCAAAATGATGGTACGCAAGGTGCCGCGTATGAGATCGTTAGAATACATGATGCAAATATACATAGGATTTCTATGTATCCAAAACAAATACATAGAAATCTTATGTATTAATCGTAGGTTATTGATTTTCAAATATATAAATTTCGTTTCCGCAAAAGTGTCTATGGAAAACAGCCTTTTCTGGGGCATCCTTGCAAAAAAAACCAAGGTGTAATGGTTAGCCAAAAGTATGTCGCAAAAAAAAACGACCTAAGCTGCTCCATTTTTCCTTTGGGAAAAAATCAATTTCAATTGGGTTGGAAGGCGATTTAATTATCCTTCGATTCTCTCTTTTATTTAAACTGCATCCTTGGTTCAAAACCTGCACGGCATGCTACCATAAAGTATAAGAAGTCAAACTATTTTAGCATTAAAAAAAAACTTCGAAAAAAAACGAAAAGACAATCCTTTAAAAATTTGAATTGTAATTCTTGGTTTGATGCTTTTCAATGACAGCCTCAATCTCTGATTTTTCGGGCATTCCCTCAAAGCGCCAAACCTCCTCTCCTTGTCGGTATAAAATGAGAGTTGGCAAATTATTTACCTTTAAATCATGGGCCAGAGAAACCTGGTCGCGATAATTATACTTTTTAAATTTCAAATCGCCTTCATTTCTTTTTACAATACCAAAAACCATCGACTCCATCCTTTTCAATACCGAAGGATCTACCGAAGAGGGAGAAAACTGAAGCAGCATTAACTCGGCCTTTTTAATCATGGCATCATATTCCATCCTAGTTACAGGCTCCGGCCTTGCTACTCGATCAACTTGCAAAACTTTCTTCCCTGCTCCGCTCCATGCAGCATAACCTCCGGTAATATCATAAATTTTAGGATAAGGTTTTTTGCTTAGTTTCTTTATTACCTGGGCACTGCTTAAGCCATTGGCACAATAAAAATATACAGGAAATTCAGGGTTGAGACCGGCCAACTCTTTTTCAAAAGTGGGACTGTTCTGGTCAATGTTAACGGCTCCAGGCAAATGAGCTTCAAGGTAAGCTTCGGGAGATCGCAAATCAACCACTTGAAGATTTGCATAAGGACGCATCGCCTTTTCCAAATCATCAACACTGATGGATTGAATCTTTTCGTTTGAAATGCCCAGACAAGATACAAGAATGATACTTAGGAAAGCGAAAACAAAGGACATCCCTGTCATGTTGTAAAATACCGGTAATCTTTGCATGAATTCTACTTTTGAATTTCAAAGATAGGAAAATAAATTAAGTAGGGATTTTAGGACCTCCCTGTCTATATTTTTTGCATCTTTGACCGCAGTTAATCCTTCCCATGCTCAATATCAGAAAAGCCGCCCAAGGCGATTTACAAGCCATCACCGACATTTATAACGATGCTGTTTTAAACACAACAGCAACCTTCGATACGCAAACCAGAACCTTGGAAGATCGTACCGTTTGGTTCAACAACAGAAATGAAAATTTTCCCATTTTCGTTGCCGAAAAAAACAGTCAGATTGTAGGATATATTTCACTCAATAAATGGTCTGATAAAAAAGGTTATGATCGTACCGCGGAGATTTCCTTGTACATTTTACCAGGCTATCAGGGTGAAGGAATTGGAAAAATGCTCATTGAATTTGTGGTGGCCGAAGCACAGGAAACCCATCTTCACTCCATTATTGCGCGCATTACCGAGGGAAATGAAGTAAGCATTCATTTGCACAAGGCGGTTGGGTTCGAGGTTTGTGGCCACCTGAAAGAAGCGGGATTCAAATTTGACCGCTACCTTGATGTTACCATCATGCAAAAAATGCTTCGCGATCAATAAGCCAAAACCGGACTTAACCAACGCTCTGCTTCCTCAAGACTTATTCCTTTTCGATTAGCATAATCTGCTACCTGATCTTGTTTGATTTTTCCCAAAGCAAAGTATCTTGCTTCGGGATGCGCCAAATAAATACCGCAAACTGCAGCGGTGGGAACCATGGCAAGACTTTCCGTTAATTCAATTCCGGTGGATTCATTTACCTTAAGCAAAGAAAACAAAAAGCGTTTTTCTGTGTGGTCAGGTTGGGATGGATATCCCGGTGCAGGGCGGATTCCACGGTATTCTTCTTTCAGTAAATCTTGGGCACTTAAATTCTCGTTCGCTGTGTAAGCCCAATATTCTGTTCTTACCCTTAAATGCAACCATTCGGTAAAGGCTTCTGCCAAACGGTCGGCAAGCGCTTTTAACATGATGGCGCTATAATCATCATGTTGCTTCTCAAACTGAGCAACCCTTTCATCTAATCCAATCCCGGTGGTTACAGCAAAGGCTCCAATATAATCTTTGAGGCCACTTTCAACCGGGGCAACAAAATCACTCAAAGAAACATTGGGTGTTCCATCCGGTTTACCGGTTTGTTGCCTTAAGCCAAAAAATTTTCCTTCAACAACGGCACGGCTTTCATCAGAATAAATTTCAATGTCTTCACCACTTGAATTAGCCGGAACCATTCGGGCCACACCATTGGCCTGAAGCCATTTTTCCTGAACAATTTGCTTCAGCATTCTTTGGGCATCATCAAAAAGTTTTTTGGCCTCATCTCCTTTTTCAGGATCATTAAAAATTTTAGGATAAGAGCCTTTCATTTCCCAGCTATGAAAAAACGGTGTCCAATCAATGAAGGGAATAAAATCCTCCAAAGGATGTTGGTTGAAAACCAGTAAATCCATTCGCTTGGGAGGCACCGGAGCGTAAGTGGACCAATCAATTTTCAATTTATTCTTTATGGCATCACTGAAACTTAAAAAAACTTTTGCTGCCTGTTCTTTCAAGTTATAGGCCCTAACTCTTTCGTACTCTTCTTTTACAGATAAAATATAGGCTTCATGCAAATCTTCTGAAAGCAAATTACTTACTACCGGAACACTTCTGGAAGCATCATTTACGTGTACTACTTTTGCAGGATAATGAGGCTCAATTTTTACTGCTGTATGCACCTTCGAGGTGGTAGCACCACCAATCAACAGCGGAATGGTAAAGCCTCTTCGGCTCATCTCTTTAGCAACATGAACCATCTCGTCCAATGATGGTGTGATGAGTCCGCTTAATCCAATAACATCCGACTCTTCCTTAATGGCCGCATCCAAAATTTTATCTGCCGCTACCATCACCCCTAAATCTACCACATCATAATTGTTGCAAGCAAGCACTACCCCAACAATGTTCTTTCCAATATCATGAACATCTCCTTTTACAGTAGCCAATACCACCTTGCCTGCTTTGCTTTTACCTTCTACCTTTTCTGCTTCAAGATAAGGCAACAAATAAGCAACGGCTTTTTTCATTACCCTGGCACTTTTAACCACCTGCGGTAAAAACATTTTTCCGGCACCAAACAAATCTCCTACTACATTCATTCCATCCATTAAAGGACCCTCTATCAAGTTCAATGCTTTGGGCTGATTTTTTCTTGCCTCTTCAACATCCACATCAATATAATCTACTATTCCCTTCACCAGCGAATGGGTTAGCCGGTCGTTCACCGGCAACAAACGCCATGCTTCATCTTTCTCTTGTTTCACAAGTGATTGTCCTTTTAGACTTTCAGCATGTTGAATTAATCTTTCGGTAGCCTCATCATTTCTGTCAAGCAAGACATCCTCTACCAACTGCAATAATTCTTTTGGTATTTCATCATAAATCTGCAATTGAGAAGGATTCACAATGCCCATATCCATTCCCTTTGCAATGGCATGATAAAGAAAAGATGAATGAATGGCTTCACGCACAACATCATTACCCCTGAACGAAAACGAAACATTACTTACTCCTCCTGATATCTTTGCCAGTGGAAGATTTTGTTTGATCCATGCTGTTGCCTCGAAAAAATCAAGCGCATTTTTTCTGTGTTCATCCATGCCGGTTGCCACAGGAAAAATATTGGGATCAAAAATAATATCTTGTGCAGGAAACTTTACTACTTCGGTAAGCAAGCGATAAGCTCGCTCACAAATTTCAATTCTGCGTTGAAAGGTATCGGCTTGTCCGTTTTCATCAAAGGCCATAACGATGAGTGCTGCACCGAATTTCTTAATTAGTGTAGCTTGTCGAATAAATTCTGCTTCTCCTTCTTTTAGGGAGATAGAGTTTACAATCGATTTTCCCTGCAAACATTTTAAACCCGCTTCAATAACATGAAACTTTGAAGAATCTACCATAACCGGTACCCGGGCGATATCAGGTTCTGCCCCAACAAGGTTCAAGAATTTTGTCATGGCGGCAACTGCATCCAACATGCCTTCATCCATGTTAACATCAATCACTTGTGCACCACCTTCAACCTGTTCGCGGGCCACACTTAATGCTTCATCATAGTTTCCTTGAAGAATTAACCTTGCAAACTTTTTGGAACCAGTTACATTGGTTCGTTCTCCCACATTCATGAAATTGGAATCCGGTCGCAAAGTAACCGGCTCAAGGCCACTCAAGCGCAAATAAGGTTCAATGGCAGGTACTATCCTGGGAACAGCATGGGCCGCGTGTTTAGCAATGTGACGGATATGATCGGGAGTAGTACCACAACATCCTCCAACAATATTGACAAAACCGGCCTCCAAAAAATCGCAAATCTGATGACTCATGTCATCGGGTGATTCATCGTACTCTCCGAATTGGTTGGGCAAACCTGCATTGGGATAGGCACTGATAAAAAATGGAGCCTTCTCGGAAAGTTCCTGCAAATAAGGGCGCATTTCTTTCGCTCCCAATGCACAGTTCAGGCCAATACTCAAAAGGGGGACATGGCTAACGGCATTCAAAAAAGCTTCAACCGTTTGACCTGATAGGGTTCTTCCGCTTGCATCGGTTATGGTACCTGAAATCATCACAGGTAATTCGTGTTTTAATTCCTCCATAACTGATTGAATAGCAAACAAAGCTGCTTTAGCATTGAGCGTATCAAAGATGGTTTCAATCAGGATTAAATCTACACCTCCATCCATCAAACCCCTAACCTGTTCTGCGTAAGCATCAACCAACTGATCAAAATTCACCGCCCGATAACCGGGATCATTCACATCGGGCGAAAGACTTGCGGTGCGATTGGTTGGTCCGATGGCCCCTGCAACATAACGAGGCTTATCAGGATTAACAGCTGTAAAGGCCGCTGCTGCCTGCACAGCTAATTTAGCCGACTCAAAATTCAATTCATAGGCCAATGCCTCCATTTTATAATCGGCCAAAGAAATCCGTTGTGCATTGAAAGTATTGGTTTCAATAATATCGGAACCGGCCTCCAGGTATTCCTGGTGAATGGCAAGGATTACATCGGGGCGGGTAAGTGACAACAGGTCGTTGTTGCCCTTCAAATCAGAAGGGTAGTTTTTAAACCGTTCTCCACGGTAATCCTCTTCTTGTAATTTGTAACGTTGAATCATGGTGCCCATGGCCCCATCAATCACCAAAACCCTTTTCTTTAATTCTTCCTGAATATTCTTTTTCATAGCATGGTCAATAGAAGTTCTGTGGATGAGTATCCAAAAAACCCTGATAACCCAGGGCAATAGCAAATCAAGTGTGGCGATAGGTATTGCACCGGCTTATCTAAACTTGCCCGGGGAGGACAAGACAGGAATTGGCACCTTTTGAGAAAAGTAAATTTCTCAGAGGTTGTCAAGGTTTCACAGGGCTCAGTCCCTCCACCTTTCTGGATAAGCATTCCAAAGAACAGGCGGCAAATATATGAAAAAACCTGGTTTGTTCTAACGGAAAATTTAATTTTTTTCTTTCCTTCCCTTGTCTGAATTTGAATTTAAACAGCGTTTTTATCCAAAGTTATTCTCTTCCAATTATTTTGATTGCCCTTTACACCAAAACAGAATATCTATTGCCCATTCATGCTTCTTTAAAGGATGGGCATTTTCAATTCGGGATATTTTTTGCCTCACAAAAACAAAAAACCCTCTTCCAGGAAAATAAATCATAGAAACTATCGTTCATCTTGAAGGATACAAAAAAATTCATGTCAACAATCTTGGCCTAGTGTTTACCAAAATAAAATTGCTGAAGACCATAAAAATTGGTGGCATCTTCCTAGCCTCCTTTCTATTTCTTTTTTTCCTCTATTATCAATTTGGCGGGAATCAGGATCGGGAAATTATTGTCTTGCCAAACTACGGGCCCATTCAAATCAGCGCGAAAGGAGATACCCTTGCTCATCAAGTCAGCTCGTTTTCCTTTGTGAATCAATTCGGACAAACCGTGAATGAAAAAAACTTTGATGGTTGTATTTATGTGGCCGATTTCTTTTTTACGACCTGCCAAAGTATTTGCCCGAAAATGTCGAACTCCCTGCTCAGGGTGCAAAAAGCATTTAGCAATAATCCGCGGATAAAAATTCTTTCCCACACCGTTATGCCGGAAGAGGACAATAGCGAAGTACTGAGGGTTTATGCCAATCAATTCAAGGCCCGGCCCGGCAAATGGGAATTTGTAACCGGTAGCAAAAAAGAATTGTACCGAATGGCAAGAGACCAATATTTCGTAGTAGAAGATAAAGGCAATGGAGATGAAAATGATTTTATCCATACACAAATGTTTGTATTGGTGGATCGACATAAAAACATCCGTGGTTATTACGAAGGGACCGATTCGCTGGACGTAAACCGCTTGATCAAAGAAATAAAAATGGTAGAAAGAGAAAACGAATACACCAAAGAATTTACAAAAATCAAAACCCTTAACCTGGTAATCAACAAACTTCGTTTGCACGGTTGCCTCAAAATCAACTAACCATGAATTTTTTTATCAATCTCTGGAATGCCTTTAAAGTGGCTGCATTAAAACCCGCACCCTTGGCCCTCAGCATCGGACGGCTAGGACTTTGCTTTGTTGTATGGTACGACTTCCACGCTCATGTACTTTTTAGCGAAGATTATCTGAAAACAGTTACTTGTTACGACCCAAAGGGGATACTCAACCTATTCCAAATAAATATGCCAACGCTGGACCAACTTAACGGTTGGATACTGGTAAAAGACATTTCACTCTTACTTTTTGCCCTCGGGCTTTTTACCAGACCTGCAGGCTGGGTGCTTTTAACCTGTAACTTGCATTTGATGGGATTTTTTGAATCTATCAATCGTGACGGCTATTGGTGTCATGGTTCAAACGTTTTATTGCTTACACAGATTGCCTTCCTCTTTGCACAACCCGGTAAGTTTTCTTTAGATTACTATTTAAGTACAAAATGGAATCGTTATCCAAAATGGTTGTGCAATCCTTTGAAACAAATTGCTTGGCCCTTTTACCTTGGACAGGCATCGGTAGCGCTCATGTTCATCAATAGTTTCTATTGGAAAATGCTTAACTCAGGTCCCGCCTGGGCCATAAGCGATAACATGAGAAACATACTTGTATTGCAATATGAAATGACATTATTTCAGGATTATCCTGCCTATATTCTTACGGTTCTAAAGAGTGAATTTCTCTACAAAGGACTTGCTGTTTTTAATCTCTTGCTTCAAATTTCTCCGGTGGTGGCATTGATCTTTGTAAAACGACCTGTATTGCGTGCCCTACTCGGCCTAGGTTTTGTGATAGAAACGCTAGGATTGTACTACATCATGGGCCTGAATGACCTTGAATGGATTGCCCTCTATGTGTTTTTTATTGATTGGGATTACTTTTTAGGCAAAGCAAAAAACACGATAGAAAGAATAGAATTGGAGCAAAGAAGTAAAAAATGGATAAGAGGATATTCGTTCGTCTTTTTGTCGGCCTACCTGATTTGTGGCTATAATTTTGTACTGCCTGATTTCTGCTGTGTTTACAATACATACCCCTTTTCGGCCTTTCCTATGTACTCTGTTAACTATGCTAAAAAACCCTACGGAGAGCACCAGGGTTATACCAAAGACGGTCTGTACTTCGAATTTGAAGGATACGATTCTACCAATGCCGTTTCGGAAGAAAGCATGAAGAAAAAACTAGCCTATCTCTACTATCCTACCGATAAATACCTGCCTACTGAATTGAAGAAATCAAAACTTTGCGAAAGTGTTTATCATGTATTAAGAGCGGATAAAATAAAATACAAAAAAGTAAATATGTATTACTGTTATCGCTCGGTGGATCCCTTTCCGGCTAGTCCATTTGCACAAGTCAACCACAAGGGTTACCATGCAAGTGTTGATAGCAGCGGAAAAGCAGACTATGTACCTTTCGATACCTTTATTAATAAAGGGGACAGGCTTTCGCTTGTTAGCAATGCTGATTTTCTAAAAAAGGTTGTGAAAATGGAATATTTACTCGACCCCTTCAAGCCTGCAAAACGTATCAGAGATTTTGATGTAAAAGGAGATACCTTGTATTACGAAAAACCTTTTGAAGGGGATGATGTAGGTACTTTGTTTATCTATACGGATACGCTTTCAGCCCCCTTTATGCAGGAAAAAACCAGGATTCACACCTTGCTAAACAATGGAAGCAAATCCTAATTATTTAAAAAAGAAAAGCATTCATGTTATCAAAAAGGCTTAGAAAAACTTTGTTCGGAGGCTGTTTGAAAGTTATATTTTCCTGCCTATTATAAAGCACTTTTTTTAGGGAATCTATTTGGGCTCCGCCTTGTTCTACTGTCATCTAACCCTAAAAGAAACGTTTTCAAGAAACAGATTCATCAATTGCGAAGAGGATTAAAATTCAATAAATTATATCTCCGCAAAAATCAAAAAAAAACGACCCATGATTCTCATGGGTCGTTTTGCATGATGGTAACTTATCTGTTGCCTTCCGATTTGATAAGCTTTGATGTTTTAACCGTTGAACCAATTCTCATTTGAAGTATATAAGCTCCGTCGGCAAATACTGAAAGATTCAAAGGAATCTTGGATTTTCCTACGGCTATTGACCCCGACTGTTGCCAAACAATGGCGCCTGCTTCATCAAAGATAAAGAACTCGTAAGTCCGGATATCTTTACCATTATCAACGAGCACATCATAAACTCCATTTCCTGGATTGCTGCTTGCCACCACAAGTACCACTTCGGGTTCAATCACCAGCACCCTTCCATTATCAACAGCTGTACAATAGCCATCCGATATGGTTAAGGAGATAGCGGTGTCTTTAGAAGTTGTAATAAATGGATATTGAGCGTTCGGATCATTAAAGAGTGATGCTGGCTCCCAACGATATTCAAAATCACCGGCGGACCTGTAATAATTAGTGCTCGACAGAACAGCAATAGGTTCATTCACGATACCCGAAATATTATCAGGAAGTTCTACCTCCAATAAACCCACCTGCGCAATCACATCAATCGTATTGGAACATGAATTTCCATCGGTGTAGGAATAATTCAAAGTAAACATTCCCTCACCTGCAGTAGTTGGATCAAAGGTATTAGCAGAAACACTTGTTCCTGAATAAGTACCACCGCTAGGACTAACAGCGTTTAGAATTGCCGCATCATTGCCCGAACAATAAAAGAGTGAATCTTCTAATAGAGTCAAAACAGGTTTGGCATTTACCAATACTTGTCCGCTATCAACAGCTGTACAACCATTGATATCAGTAAATAAATATTGATAATTAAATACCCCTGCTCCTGTAAGGATAGGATTAAATATGCCGCCATTAATTCCCGGACCGCTGTAAACACCACCAAGCGGAGAACCATTGGTCAAGGCAATTGATGCTGACCCTTCACAAACCGCAACAGGTGAATTGATCAATACCAAAGGAAGTGGATTAACAAGCACATTGGTTGTATCAGAAGCTGAACAACCATTTACATCTGTATAAACCAAAACAATTTGAGAAGAATTCAATACGGTTATACTATTCGTGGTTGAACCGTTCGACCATGTATTTCCACCAAGATTTGGAGAACTCAACTGAACCGAGTCTCCGGCACAAAAAGTGGTGCTTCCGGATGCGATAATTACAGGTATAGCAGGATTTGCGTTCACAGTAACCAAAACTTGATCACTCGATATACATCCGTTCACATCCGTTATGGTTAGTGTATACATGGTAGTGTTGGCAGGACTAACCACCACCGAAGCAGTTGAACCTGCACCATTATCCCATGCATAATTTATACCTCCACTTCCGTTTAGTGTTATAGAAGCTCCTGAACAAATGGAAGTATCTGCACCGGCATTAGCAATACCAACAGGCAATGCATTGATTTGAAACGACTGTGTAGTGATACAAGTATTGGTATCCCTTACATAAAGTAAATATGCTCCGGGGGCAAGATTGAAAATGCTGTCGTTGAAGGTAAAGTTGACGGCATCAATTGAATATTCGAAAGCAGGAGATCCACCGGTGACAGTATTGACTTGTACTGCTCCGTTATTCAATCCGCAAGTTGCATCATAAGCGGTTAATCCTATGCTTTGAGGACCGGCTAAATCATTTACAATTGCACCTGTAATTGCAGTACATCCTGCACCATCTGTTACGGTTACGGAATAAATTCCTGCCGCCAAGCCTGAAATATCTTCGGTATTTAAACCATTGCTCCAAGAGAAAGAAATTGGAGAAACGCCCCCATTAACGGTCAAATCAATACTGCCAACCGGAATGCTACAAACACCATCAACAACCGTTGTGCTTAGTACCAAAGTAGCACCGTTGACAATGACAACAGATGCAGTGGCTACACAAGCATTCTGATCGGTTACAGTAACATTGTAAGTGTTGGCTGCTAATCCACTGATGTCTTCTGTGGTAGCACCATTGTCCCAAGCAAATGTAAACGGACCAACACCACCTGTTACGGTTAAGTCGATGGAACCATTCGCAGCTGAACAAGTTTCATCCACCTGTGTAGTCGATAGCGTTGCAGTTGGTGCATTCGTTATGGTCACTGAGGTAGTTGCTACACAAGCATTTTGATCGGTTACTGTTACGTTGTAAATGTTGGCAGCTAAACCTGAAATATCTTCTGTAGTTGCACCATTGTCCCAAGCAAAGGTAAACGGACCAACACCACCGCTAACAGTCAAGTCGATGGAACCATTCGCAGCTGAACAAGTTTCATCCACTTGTGTAGTCGATAGCGTTGCTGTTGGTACATTGGTAATAGTAACAGAGGTTGTTGCCACACAAGCATTCTGATCGGTCACTGTTACGTTGTAGGTGTTGGCAGCTAAACCTGAAATATCTTCAGTAGTAGCACCATTGTCCCATGCAAAGGTAAACGGACCAACACCACCGGTTACGGTTAAGTCGATGGAACCATTCGCAGCAGAGCAAGTTTCATTTCCTTGTGTAGTAGAAAGTGTTGCCGTTGGTGCATTCGTAATAGTGACTGAAGTTGTCGCCACACAAGCATTCTGATCAGTAACGGTAACATTGTAAGTATTGGCTGCTAAACCTGAAATATCTTCAGTAGTTGCACCATTGTCCCAAGCAAATGTAAACGGACCCACACCACCGCTAACCGTCAAGTCGATGGAACCATTCGCAGCAGAACAAGTTTCATTTACTTGTGTAGTAGAAAGTGTTGCAGTTGGTGCATTGGTAATAGTGACTGAAGTAGTCGCCACACAAGCATTCTGATCAGTAACGGTAACATTGTAAGTATTGGCTGCTAAACCACTGATGTCTTCAGTAGTAGCACCATTGTCCCATGCAAATGTAAACGGACCCACACCACCGGCAACAGTCAAGTCAATTGAACCGTTGGCAGCAGAACAAGTTTCATCCACTTGTGTAGTTGATAATGTTGCCGTTGGTGCATTGGTGATGGTCACCGAGGTATTGGCCACACACGCATTTTGATCGGTAACAGTTACGTTATAAGTGTTTGCTGCTAAACCACTGATGTCTTCTGTAGTAGCACCATTGTCCCAAGCAAAGGTAAACGGACCCACACCACCGGCAATAGTCAAGTCAATTGAACCGTTGGCAGCAGAACAAGTTTCATCTACTTGTGTAGTCGATAAAGTTGCTGTTGGTGCATTGGTAATGGTCACCGAGCTAGTCGCTACACAAGCATTCTGATCGGTTACCGTTACATTGTAAGTGTTGGCAGCTAATCCGCTGATGTCTTCTGTAGTTGCACCATTGTCCCAAGCAAATGTAAACGGACCCACACCACCGGTTACGGTTAAGTCGATGGAACCATTCGCAGCAGAGCAAGTTTCATTTACTTGTGTAGTAGAAAGTGTTGCAGTTGGTGCAT
>JBILVQ010000262.1:0-4294 GCA_044370375.1 Bacteroidia bacterium | reverse complement strand
ACCGATTAATTGTTTAGCTTAAACCATTGATTTTTAATGCTAATCTAATCCTTTTCTTCATTTATCACCATGCCTAACAAGCTATCCAAAAATTTCTCATTTTTGCCCACCCAAAAACCAAACCAAGCCAATGAAAAAATATTTACTCCTGTTTTTTGTTCTTCCCTTTTCAACGCAAGCGCAAACAGGCCAATTGAATGCTGAAACTTATTATGGAGTTGCCTCCAATTTTGCCATCTCAAGGCCGGTTAGCGAATTATCCAGATTGTTTCCAATCGATGAATCTATTCAAAAATCCAAACAGGAAGAAAACAATAAAAGATTAAAATTCGAGGACCTAAATCCCAATGCCTTGCCGTTTGGAGAAGATCCTGCTCGCCAAAATACCGATGGTACTAAAATGCTTATGCCACCCATCCAAAACTGGCAAGGTATGTCCGGTAGTGGCTTCCCGCCTGATCCTTCCGGTGCTGCCGGACCCAATCATTATGTTCAGGCGGTTAACACCTCTTACCGAGTTTATAGTAAAACAGGATCGCCTATTACCAATGCCTTCAATTTAAGTGCCCTTTGGCCGGGAAGCAGCAGTGATGGTGACCCGATTGTAATGTATGACCGTTATGCTGACCGTTGGTTTATCTCGCAATTTCAAACCAGTTCGGACGAAATATTAATGGCCATTTCAACTACACCGGATCCAACAGGTACCTACTACACCTATAGTTTCACCATGCCTGAATTTCCTGATTATCCTAAATATTCTGTGTGGTCAGACGCCTATTTTATGACTTGCAACATGGGTACCAAAAGAGTGGTTGCCTACGATAGGGTAAAAATGCTTGCTGGTGACCCTACCGCAGGAATGATTATCAAAAATATGCCTGCAACACCCACCAATGGCGTGTTCTATTGTCCCTTACCAGCAGATGCCGATGGTGGTCTTCCTCCTTTCGGTACCCCCTGCCCTATTTTTTCTTTTGAAGATGACAGTTGGCAAAGTTCTAATATAGATGCGCTACGCATTTATAAATACACCATTGATTGGAATAACCCGGCAGCAGCCTCCATTGTGTTGGATCAAACATTGAATACAACGCCTGTAAACTCGGTTTTTACCACCAGTTGGAATGATATTGTTCAACCCAATACCACCCAAAAGCTGGATGCTATTTCCGGTGTTTTATACTATCGTGCCCAATACCGCAGGTGGGTCGGTTATAACAGCGTTGTACTTTGCCATGCTGCCGATGTGGATGGAAACAATCAGGCCGGTATACGCTGGTATGAGTTAAGGCAAGATGCTGCCACCAATGTATGGAGTATTTATCAGCAAAGCACCTTTTCGCCTGATGCCAATAGTCGCTTCATTGGCAGCATTGCCATGGATAATTTTGGAAGCATTGGTTTGGCCTATGCCGTTTCTAGCGGAACAGTTTTTCCAAGTATCCGTTATACAGGAAGATTGGCTAACGACCCATTGAATACCATGACCTTTGCCGAAGAAACTGCCATTGCCGGTACAACTTCCCAAACCGGTGGTATCAACCGTTACGGAGATTATTCTCACACCTCTGTCGACCCTGATGGTATTACCTTCTGGCATACCGGAGAATATGTTTCAAATGGAAAGAAAACAAGAATTTTTTCCTTCCAAATTACTACGCCCAATGCAATAGCTGAACAAAAGAAACAATTTGGTGATTTTCAGATTTTCAATGCCGGGAATGAAATTAAAGTAAGCTCCACTTCTCTTCAAGATAATACCCCTGTTGTAGTAGATCTTTTTGATATCCATGGTAAGTTGTTATCAGGTTCAAACCTCACACCACAAAACAACAGCATTCAAACATCCATCAGTACCAATGGTCTAAGCAGTGGATCTTATTTGCTAAGAATTGGAAATTCAAAATTTCAAAAGGTTGAAAAGATTGTTGTTGGTCAATAAAATATTCCTGCCTTCCTTAATTGCGATGCTGTGGGTTTCTTCTGAGGGATGCAAAAACACTAGGCCTGCAGTTCATTCCGAAGAAACAAAACAAGAAGCAATCATTAAGAAAGAAGAAGTGGCTGTGGACCCTAAAAGTATGGATGACGCCAATAACTTTACAAGAGGGAAGGTTTCTTTGGAATTGAAAAAAGACGGCTGTAACGCTTTGGTGATTGCACAAACGGAAGACGGAGAAGAAATTGTTTTGATACCCAAAACCTCTTTAGGCCTTTTTGAAGAGGATGGAAAAAAAATTAAGTTCCATTATCGGGTTTTGAGAATGCCCCAACCTGCAGGATGTTCTAAAGGAATGCCTGCTGAACTAACGGATATTACAGCGGATTAAAAAAAAAAAGAGCAGAAATTTCTGCTCTTTTTTTTTAGTTGTTCGGACACCCGGCAGCTATCCATTTTTCAAGGATTCTGATTTTGCAATCGCTGAGTTTTGCCCCACCCTGTGGCATTGGACTATAACCGGTTAAATGCTTTACGGCACCCGGCAATCGGCCATTCAGGGCATAGGTTTTTACGCTATCGTAATTGTTCAAATAAACAGCACCTGATGGACTGGAAGCACCATGACAACCGATGCAAGCATTTGACAGCAAAGAAGTAATGGCTGTTGAATATTTGAAATCATTGGTATCGCATTCAGGATTACACTTATTGTTTAAGGCTCCTTGTGTAATCCACTTTTTGATTAAATCAATTTGCGTTGCGTTCAGTGCCAGTTCTGGTGGAGGCGGCATTATTTTATCAGGATCTGTTTCAGAAATTTTCTTAACAATATCTCCTTCCCCGGGCTTGCCAGCTTCAATTTCGCCAGAGGCCATGATGTTGGCATAGGAATTCAATCGGATTCCATTTTGGGCTGTAGCATCATCGTGACAACCACTCTTAGCACAATTGGTCTGAAAAATGGGCAATATTGAGTTTTCGAAATACACAGTGTCAGGATCACAAAAGCCGGGAGGATTAGGTTCTACAGGTTTCGCAGGCAAAACAATTGGGTCATGTTTACACGACAGCGCAAACAAGGACAAGGAAATGAGTAAGATTTTTTTCATCCACGGACAATTTAAGTTTACAAATATAGAAGTGTCCACGAATTTAATGTATATACATTAATGTTTATGTCTTCTTTTTTTCAGCATGCCACCCTGTGTATCCTTGACACTCGACATCACAATAAAGGCATTTGGGTCAATCCTTTTTACTTCACTTTGTAATTTTCCAATTTCCAAACGGGTAATAACGGTAAAAACGATTTCGGTTTCATTCAAACTATCGCCTCTTTTTCCAAAACCTCTTTTTCCGGTATAAATGGTTACCCCTCTTCCCATCCCTTCAATGATCATAGCCCTGATCTCATCGCTATGCGCAGAAACAATGGTTACACCAATGTACTCCTCTACTCCTTCAATAACAAAATCTACGGTCTTTGAGGCCGCCATATAGGTGAGCATTGCATAAAGGGCAATTTCCACAGAAAGCATAAGGGCGGCCACCGAAAAGATAATTACATTCACAATCATAATGATATCCCCTAGCGTGCTGCCTGATTTTTTTCCTAAAAAAATGGCCAAGATTTCAGTACCATCAATTACTGCGCCTCCACGAATGGTAAGCCCTATTCCCAAACCAAGAAAAAACCCGCCAAAGGCTGCGATTAGTAATTTGTCATGGGTAATCATAGGAAAATCAAGAAAACCAAGGACAAGTGCCAACAAAGAAATGGCCACAACACTTTTCATTGAAAAGCCCTTTCCTATTTGAGAAATCCCCAACAGCATAAAGGGCACATTCACTAGAATAATCAGCAAGGACAGTGGTAAACCGGTGGTTTCGAAGAGTAACAAGGAAATCCCCATGGCGCCTCCATCAATAAAACCATTGGGAAGCAAAAAGCCTTTTAAACCAAATGCAGCAGAAAAAACGCCCAGAAGAATCAGTCCGCTATCTTTTAACCAACCAAAAAGTTTTATCCGTGATTGTCTAACCGCTTTGGCAAACTTATAACCACTGGTTTTTTGTCCGAGTAATTTCTTGCCTTCCTTTCCAAGAACAACATTGACAAACGACCTTAAA
Source organism: Bacteroidia bacterium (assembly GCA_044370375.1). GTDB lineage: Bacteria > Bacteroidota > Bacteroidia > UBA4408 > UBA4408 > JBILVQ01. Next base: position 219 of record JBILVQ010000262.1, on the reverse strand, counting down.
AAATTATGCGGCATAAGCAGAAGTAGAAAACAAAGTTACAAGGAAAGACTCGTTTCATTCTTGGGGACTAATAAGTTTAAAACAAAGGGCTACCTCATAAGTTGAGTGAAAGTTACTTTTTTCTCCGAAAAGACCGGTTGCACCACCCTGCTTTATAGCGTCACCGGGTGAAATCAAAATTCTATGGTTGAGTTTTTTGATATTGTAAAGGGTGATTAC
>JBILVQ010000057.1:0-14884 GCA_044370375.1 Bacteroidia bacterium | reverse complement strand
GACCTAAAGAATGCCTTGGGTTAGCCTTAAACTTTTTGACCGTTTATTTGTATTTTTAACATCCCAACCAAAAACCAAAATAATCAACCAATGAAAACAAAGCTTTCCCTTTCGAAAGTTTTCCTGTTAATGGGCTTACTAATTGTTCAAAATCCTAACAACCTGTTTGCACAAACACACGAACATCATTTTTGTGGAACTGCTCACGCTAATGAAAAGGCTAGGCGAGATAATCCTGATGCACCAAGGGCGGCAATGGATTTAGAACAACACACCAGAAGCTTTAGCGAAAATCAACGTTCACAATTACCTGTTTATACAATTCCGGTTGTGTTTCACATCCTTCATCAGTATGGATCAGAAAATATCTCTGATGCCCAAGTGGAAGATGCAGTTAGGATTATGACCGAGGATTTTCGAAAACTCAATGCAGATGTTGCCAATACGGTGCCGGCCTTTCAATCAATTGCTGCCGATTGTGAAATTGAGTTTAAACTGGCACGTCTAGACCCTAATGGAAATTGTACCAACGGAATTGACAGGATTGTTTCACCCCTTACGAACGTTGGTGACGATGATGCTAAATTGAATCCATGGCCAAGAAATAAGTACTTGAATATATGGGTGGTGAGAGACATCGCGAGCGGTGCAGCCGGTTATTCCATGTACCCGTCTTCCGTTGCAGGTGGCTGGGGAGCAGCAGTGGATGGAATTATGATTCTTTCAACTTATGTTGGCTCCATTGGTACAGGAAGCTACAACCGTGCTCGCTCCTTAACCCATGAGGCAGGCCATTGGCTGAATCTTGCCCACACTTGGGGAGATTCAAATTCACCAGGCTTAGCATCCAATTGCCAAGATGATGATCAGGTTTCCGATACACCCAATACCATTGGATGGACCTCCTGTAATTTAAATGGCTCAAGTTGCGGTTCCCCCATTGATAATGTGCAAAACTTCATGGAGTATTCCTATTGCTCTACCATGTTTACCGATGGGCAAAGAAGCAGAATGAGGGCAGCACTAACATCAAATACGGCTCAAAGAAGTTCTCTTTGGACCACTGCAAATTTGAATGCAACAGGTTTGAATATTACACCAGCCCCCATTTGTGCCCCCATTGCCGATTTCTCAAGTGATGGCATTGCCATTTGCTCCAACGGTAGCATTCAGTTTTCTGATGAAAGCTGGAATGCTGCTTCTACATCATGGTCATGGAGCTTCCCCGGTGGAAATCCTTCTTCATCAACCCTACAAAATCCAACAGTGGTTTATGCAAATCCTGGTGTGTATAATGTTAGCCTAACCGCTACCAACGCTACCGGTTCCAACACCGAAACCAAAAATTCTTTTATCCAGGTGGAAAATGTTCAACCTGATATTACCGGTACTAATTTTTATGAAAGCTTTGAGAGTATTTCTTTAAGCAATGCAAACTGGCAAGTGGTAAATTCTTCAGGGCCTGCATGGACCATTGTAACCAGTACAGGTTTTACAGGTTCTAAATCTTTGAGGTTGTATAATCTCAATAGTCAAATAGGAGATGTGGATGATATCATTACGCCCTCTGTTGATTTAACGCAGTTTGTAAGTCCTAAACTTTATTTCAAATATGCTTATGCTCAATTGCCAAACTCTGATGCAGCAGCCAATTCCTTAGAGGTTTATGTTTCGGATAATTGCGGTAAAACATGGACCAAAAGGAAGACGTTAACAGGCACCGGATTGTCAACCTCGAATGCTACTTCTTCCCTTTTTACCCCTGTAGCAGGAAGTACAACCCAATGGAAGGAGGATTTTATCAGCCTGTCTAGTTTTGTAAATGACTCAAATGTCCGCTTTATGTTTCGCTTCATTGCCGGATCAGGTAACAATATTTTTTTGGATGATATTAATATTAATTCTCCAAGCGCATTGAATGAATCCTCAGCGGACCTAGAAGCACTCAACATTTATCCAAATCCATTGGCCAACAACTCTGTAGTTGAGTTTGACCTCCTTAAATCAGGAAATGTAAGGGTTAGTGTTATGGATGTTTTAGGACGTGAAACCAATGAATTGTTTAATGGAAAAATGAATGTTGGTTTACAAAAAATTACCCTTGATAAGAATTTGTTTCCGTCAAACGGTATTTATTTCCTCAGAATATCTTCCGGCGAATCGGTAATAACGCAAAAGTTTTTGGTGAAGTAATCATCACTTCCGGAAAAATAAAAGAGGCGGTCATTTTCGACCGCCTCTTTTATTTTGATGCCTTGAATTTCTCTTTCCCTTCATCCAAAAAACGGATGAATTTCTGAATATCCGGATCGTAACCTGTTGGTTGGTTGAGTGGGTTTTCCTGATGGTCTAAAAGAACGTAATAAGGTTGAGAATTGGTTTTAAACCTGATGGTTTGTAAATCGCTCCATTTATTACCCATGGTTTTTATTTTTTTTCCGGTGGTAACAGAAACCTTTTTCTCGTTTTCAGGCAATTCTGTTTTGTCATCAACATATAAGGAAACCAAAACATAATCGTTCCTTAGTCTTTGCAGAACCATTGGGTCAATCCAAACTTGGTCTTCCATCTTTCGGCAGTTAACACAACTCCAGCCGGTAAAATCTACCATCAGTGGTTTTCCTGTTTGTTTGGCGTAATTTAAGGCTAGGTCATAATCATGAAAGCAACTTAAATTATGCGGACAATGGCTTGGATCCGTTCCTGGGATTCCGGTCGATTCAGCCTGATTTCCTCCACCCAAACTCCATCCTTCTGTATAAAAAGTGGGAGGGGGGAAGCCGCTGATAATTTTTAAAGGTGCACCCCACATTCCCGGAACAAGATATACCACGAAACTGAAGGTGAGAATGGCAAACAATAATCTTGGGATACTCACATAAGGAATTTCACTATCGTGAGAGAATTTTAACTTCCCTAACAAGTAAAAACCCATGATGGTAAAAATGATAATCCATAAGGCAATAAATAGTTCACGCGTTAAGATTCCCCAATGATAAGCCAGATCAACATTGCTGAAAAATTTAAGCGCAAGTGCAAGTTCCAATAAGCCCAAAACAACTTTAACCGAATTCAACCACCCACCCGATTTGGGCAAAGAATTTAACCAACCCGGAAATGCAGCAAACAAACCAAATGGTAAGGCAAGTGCAGCCGAAAAACCGGTCATCCCAAGTATGGGATTAATCACATTGCCACCAACCGCTGCCTGCACCAACAAAGTTCCAATTATTGGTCCCGTACAGGAAAATGATACAAGCGATAGGGTAAAGGCCATGAAGAATATTCCAATTAGCCCACCTCTTTCACTGGCTGAATCGGCCTTGTTTATCCAACTGCTGGGCAAGGTAATTTCAAAGGCGCCCAAAAATGAAACCGCGAAAATTAGAAAGATTATAAAAAAAGCCATGTTTACAATGGCGTTGCTCGCCATGGCATTCAAGGCATCAGGCCCAAGGGAAAGGGTAATGATCATGCCAAGGGCAACGTAAATCAAAATAATTGAAACCGAGTAAATAAGCGCGTTGACAATACCCTTCTTTTTGTTTTCACTCTTTTTGGTAAAAAAACTAACAGTAAGCGGTATCATTGGAAAAACACAAGGGGTAAGAAGGGCCAATAATCCTCCCAAGAACCCTGCAATAAAAATTCCAAGTGAGGATTTTTTTTCTTCTACGGTAGGTGTTATGATTTCCTTTTTTTGTTCGTTTAGTTTTTCGGAATTTACTTCTTTCGGAATTGATTTTTCCCCTGAGTCTGTTGCCGCTCCCTCAACAAGGGATGCCTGAGCCGACTTGGTTTCTTCTGTCTTTTCGCCTTGAGCAGGTGTGGCTTCGCCTTTTATTACAGCTTCAGTACCTTTTACATTAATGGCAAATTCAATCACTTCCGGAGGTAAACATTTATGGTCATCACAAACCATAAACTCAAGACTTCCTTTGGCAACAAAATCTTTCTTCGTTAATAGCTTAATCTTCTGCTTGAACACAGCCTTGTTGGCGAAAAATTTCAAAGTCATTTCGAAATTTTTATCATACTCTTCAATGGGCTTTCCTTCTGTAACTCCACCAATCAGTTCAAAATTTTTATTCTTTTCAAATTGAAAGGACGTTGGAATCGGGCCATCATTCCCAATAAATTGAGAATATAAATGCCAGCCCTTTTCAATATTTGCCGTTATTACAAGGGTGCATTCCTTTTCATTCCCTTGTTCTACACCATAAGTCCATTTTACAGGATTAAATATTTGGGCCGATAGTGTTTGCACTATCAGCAACAAAAGGAGAAAAATTCTGGTGGTTAATTTATTCATGTTGACCGAAAATTGGGTTCCAAAAGTAAGACTATTAACGGATTAGCATCATTTTGCCCCATCCTTTTTTGAAAAATTCATCTGCATCTGTTGCTCTTTTCTCTATACTTTCACCCTCAATTCCCGTGCTAACCTTGTACAAATAAACACCCGTGGCCAAAGGATCTCCGAATTCATCTGTTCCATCCCAAGTGTAGGTGGTGATGTTACGGCCAATTCGAATCGGGCCCAAATCAGCCATCGTAATTTCTTTAACCACCTTACCACTAATGGTCATTATTCGGATATTAAACTCATCCGGTAAGCGACTTCCTGTTAAGGTAAAAACAAAACTTGTTTTTCCTGAAAAGGGGTTAGGGTAATTCATGACTTCCGTGATGGTTGACTCATTGATAACCTCAAATTCAATTTTATAATCCAACGCTCCAGAACTATTACGAGATGCATCCATGGCATCGGCCATTAACTCGTATTTTCCGTTCGTTAGAAATTCAGGTTTCATTTCAATGGTAAAGGTGTTATTCGGCAATTGAGCAGTGGTCCATTGGAGATTGTATGGGTTATTGCCCGAAAAATAAATTCTTTCTGGTTGGGCACTTCCGGGCTTTTTTAAGTATAACGCAAAATTACTGGTGTCATTGAGCGCGAGGTATTTATTCTCATCTTTTAACTTAATAACAATATGCGGCTTGGCAGAAATTAAATCACCGTTCATGATGTGAATACCATCAAAGGTTACGTCAAGGATAGGATTGGTAATGTCCTCCTTAACTTTAATGGGGACCTGCAAATAATTGTTAAAGTGAAATTGCTCCAATTGATAATATTGACCGGAGCCCGGTTTTAATGGATTTACCTCCATCCATAACGTATTGTTGCCTGCATAACCCAGTGTTGGAATTGCAAGGGATGCAATCAGCGTATCGCCCTTTCTTAAAGAGTCCTGCAAGGCGTATGGAAGAATTTGTTTGTTCCGGTTTTTGTCCTCCAACCAAAAATTAATTTTTAAACTATCCATGGAGGCCCTGCTGATATTCTCAATAGCACATTTTAAATAGGCCGTTTCCCCTTCTTCGAAAAGGGTTTTCGACATACTAAAAAATTTCCGCGGGTTTACGGCAGATTCAGGAATTTCATCGTGATAAATCTGCCATTTCCTGATTTGAGCCGGTGAAAAAGTTACCGGATCATTACAAATAAATTCTAATTTTAATTTTGGGTATAACTGCGCATCCGCTATTCCCTGAAGAGATAAATCATACTGAACAGACGGCAAAATTTGAAACAACAGGGTGTCGAAAATACCATTTGTACGTTGTCCTAATAGCCTTACCCAAACACTATCATTAGAAGGATTTTCAATGCTTTTTTGATACCAATGTAAACTCTTCCATGAACTGGATGGACCAATGTCTGTTGAACTGATAATGCCGTTATTCCAATTGCTTGTTAACGGAGTGCTAAAGGTAATTTCACTGCTCCCATTGCCCGGACTAATTACCTCTTGCGCAGTGGAGGGATCGCCCTTTCTGGCAAAAAATATCCATGCTTTTTGGTTGGGCAAATACCTTACACTATCCGCTCCTAAACCTTCTAAAACACTTAACAGACTGGTGTCGGCAAGGCTCTGAAAATTTCCCTTTATCCAGGTGTAAATTAAAATGTAATTCCCATTCGGAATTTCGTTAAGCAGCATGTTTTTCATTCCTGCCAATTGCGCTGCACTATTGGTTCTGAAGATAAAGTACTTTTCCATTTGGTTCCTGCAGGCAGAACCGTTGTTTGCGTTGCCGAAATTATGATTAGGATTGTAAGTTACAGCCGGATTGACCGAATTGTCAACCCAATATTTGCCCCACGATTGCAAGGTTAGCGAATCAATTACAGCCACATGAAAAGCCGGTATATACTGGCAACCAGCATAGTCTTGAACTTCTGCATCAAGTCGATATTCCGTTGCATACAATTCAGCGTTGGTTGGAAACTGATTGTTAGGTGCACTGTAAGTTCTACAACTCAATTGCCTACTATTGGGCACAAAGTCAAATTTCCTTTGGCTCCTGTTGAATTGGATGAAACGATAATCGTCATTTTTAAATTGAAAAAAATGTGCTTGCGACCATCCGGTTTTTTGAGGAATATATTGAAAAGAACTTTCCTTCCATCTGAAAACACCATTTATCAAGGTGTCTAATCCAACCCTCCAATAATAGACCACACTGTCTGATAAAAGAAAAGGCACCTCCCATTCCACAACACCTCCTAACCAAGATATATTGGCGGTTGCGAGTGGATTTAGAAAAGAATCGTTGGTGTCAATCTGAAATTTATAATTTCTTAATGGAGCTAACGGGTTCGATGTGCTGCCCTTTAAAATTACTTTCGATTCAGGAACAATAGCATATTCATAAGGATAAATAGGATTGATGTCTTCTGCTCTGATAAAAAATTGAAGGCTGATTTTATTATTGCTTTCACTTAATTCAAATACTTTATTGGTGGCGTCAATGTATAATTCCATCAAATTTATGCCTGCTCCTTGCGATGGTTTGGTTGCTAGTTTGAATTGAATTGTATCCTGAAAGTAGGTTGCTTTCAATACCTTGATGACTGTTTGATCTAGGCTTCCATCCGGTAAAAATCTTTTCGCCTCAAGCAAGATGCTGTCATTTATTGCCCGTCCGATATTATCCACGATAACATTCACAACAAAGGAATCTACCGCAGAGGTAAGTGTTGCAGGAGTGGTGAAAACATTAGGTGCTGTTAATCGGTAATCAGGCAAAGGTTTGGGAAATAAACGTATGGAGGGGTCTCCATGCAATGTCATTTCCAAACAAGTTTCTTTCAATAAATCATATGAGTTAACTTGAACCTCTTTTACCGCCTCCTGCATGCATTTGCCAATTCCTTCTCCGTAAAATTCACGTCCTAATTTTTTGTAAAATGAATGGGTGTAGGTAAACAAAACCGGAGGTAATCCAGAACCCACTTGCGCTAAAAATCCAATCGTGCCAACATTCGGTGAGAGGGTGTAATTTTCTGAGGCAGAGATATAGGTTCCCAATGGCAAATGCAGGTTTCCTACAAAACATGAATTGGCAACCAGTAAAGGATATTTTCCATTCCAATTATATACCGAAGGATCATCAATGTTCTGATCAAATCCACTGCCCGCCGCATGTCCGAAAAAATTCATAATGGCAATTCCTGATTCAATCAAATTTTTAATAGAATCGGATGCCGTGATTTGAATTGGGGCTGTAGAGGTTTTTGAGAAGGTTGTTACTTGTCCACCAAACAAAGTATCTTCCAGTAAATTTTCATATTGCTGTAAATAATACTTTAACTGATTCTGTGAAGGAGCATCAAATCCTCCTGCAAAATGTATGATTTTCTTTGTCCATAAATCATTCGAATTGTTTTCAAATTGTATCAGCTTTTGTAAATAGGCATTTAACTCCGAAGCGTTTTTTGCAGCAATTCTACCCAGTGGAATGCCTGTTTCATAGCCCGTAGTGCCCGGAATTTTGGTGGTTAGCAAATTATCGGAGGCAGGAAATCCCATGGTGGGTACAAGGGTTTCGGCAAAGTATTGCGGATTATTTCTGTTTAACTCCGGAGTAATTGCCTTTCCTGCAAGCAATAGATACTGCTGTGTGTTTCCGGTAAAAGCGCCTTTAGCCGATGCAGCAAAATTTCTAATTGATAACGGATGCTTTTTGATCCCATAGCCATACTGGTCATATAATTGATCGATGTTAGCCGTTAAAACGTTAAAGCCTTTTTGAGTTTTGTAGTTGGCGTAAGATTGAACTGAACTTTGTAATGCAGGATGATACACCAATAGAAAATCAGCGGTTGCAAGATCGTTTTGATAATTGGTGAAAAAACCATTGTTGCCAATGATGTTTAATTGTGTAATATTCTGAATAATCGAACTTCTGAACACAATGATTTTTTTTTCATTGCCCAAATTAGGACTTAAAAAACGATATCCACTGCCGTTGGCAACTACCGGCAACTTTTTACGGTTGGTTAAATCATAGCAGATAATATTGCCGGTTCCTCCAAGATTTTGAAATTCAATTTCAGACTTTAATTGGCTTACATTTACCGGCAGGGTAAAAATGAATTGATCCTGATTTTCGAAATCAAAAGTATGGGCATATTTTAGACGAATGAAGGGTATCGTTTGATAGCAAAGATGTCCGGTGCCGGTGTTTACACTTTGGAAATAAAAGGTACTTAAGGGCGAACCCAAATTTGATGGCGAAACCTGAATCTGTAGATTCACTTTTTGGTACCCGTCAAAAATGATGTCTGCCAAAACCGGCCCGGCAGCGGTTCCCTGATTAACGATTACCCGCTGATCATTAGGAAAACTTAAACTTTGGGATGCTCCCCAAACCGCAGCAGTTAACACCGCATTAGGTCCACCGATGTATGCATTTCTCGAAACCAATAATTCTGTTCTGCCAGCGCTAAAAGTATAATTGGTGCTACTCCAACCTTCACAGGCCGAATACTCAGGATCTGTGGTAGCAATACTGCTTGTTTTTCCTGCATAATATTCGTTTTTGTATATATTAACCGATTCTCTGAAGCAAAAGGTTTCACTTTGATATTGATTAAAATTTACCGTGTCTGTTTCCGGCAACATCCTTAGATTGAAAAGTGAATTGTTCCAGGTTAAAAAATATGTGGCTGTATCGTTGAATAGACTAACATAGGGATTGCCAATATTTTGAGCAGTATCATATACTGCAGAATCTAACCAGCCATCATTTTTAAATCCCAAAAACTCAATGAAGTCGCCTGTATTAAAAACTCCGTCCGATTCTCCTTCTATGTATATGGGGACTTCTCTGCCTCTTGCGAATAATTGGAAGTTCCGTGGATCTATAGTTGCAACCTGAATCCCTGAGCTATTCAAGGCGCTATAACCAATCCGGTAAACCCCGTCTTGATGAATCTGAAATTTATAGTAGTTCTGTGTGTAGTTAATCCATGAATTTGCCTGAACTATTGATTGCGCCTGCAATCCACCGCAGGTGTTTAATAGCAGCAGAGCGAAAAAGAAAATTATGGTAGAATGTTTCCTTGCCATTACTGCAAAGGTAACAATGCAATCACTTAACCTGTTTAGGTTGGAAGTGAAATTTCAAAGAAAAAACATGAGAAAGCAATCCCGTTGTTTCCCCAACATTGGTTAGGGCGTAATCCAGGTAAACGTTAAAAATTCTGACTCCCAGGCCGAAATTAGGTTGTACAACCATCTCTTTTTGGCCATTATCACGCACCTCCTGTATGTTGTTGATACCACCTCTTACCCTTACAATATCACTGTAGCTTAATTCCAAACCCACCTGCGGGTCAACACTTACCGTTTTTGATTTTATAAGTGTATTCCGGTAGCCGTCTGTGGTTACATTGGCATTGGCTTCAAGGTAAGCACTGAATTTTTTAAAATGAAAACTCCTTCCTGCTGCAAAAACAAGTTTGGGAGCGGTTATCTCGGTAGAGTTGACTGGAATTTCATTGCCGGTTTGTGTGAAAACTTCTTTGGTTCTCTCATCCAAATTGTAACTCCAGGCGTTAATGGTCGTGCTAATGTCTCTGCCCATAAATCCGAATTGCCAATTGTTTTTTTGATATTGAAGACCTCCATCCAATCCAACACCCCAAGACCCTGCAAAATCACCAATCGTTCTTCGTACAATTTTGAAACTACCACCTACTTGTAATCCTTTAATCTTAAGTTTTCTTCCATAACTTAGGAAAAAACCATAATCCTGAGCAGAAAATCGTGTTATTTTTGAGTAGTCGATCTGTCCGTTGCTATTGATTAAATTGATGGTGTTAGGAATATCATCTACACCAAACCTTACAATGCTGAATGCAAAAGCAGAACTGCTGTCGATGGTTTTTGCCACTGCTCCATAATCGTATTTGGCAATGCCTGCGAAATATTCCGAATGCATAAAAGTTGCCTGTAAAGGACTTTTTAGCCTACCCAATCCTGCCGGGTTCCAATAGCCTGAACTAACATCGTCTGTGGAGGCAGCAACAGCCTGCCCCATGCCCAATGCCCTTGAACCTACACCAATGGATAAAAACTCATTGCTGTATTTCAAAACCTGTGCATGCAGGGATTGAGACACTGTTAAAGCAAAACAAAAAAGGAAAATAGCAGATTTATGCATCAGCAAACCTAACGATACGAGCGCAAACTTATTGTTTTGAATTGGATAATTCAACCGCTTTTCTTGGGAAAGGTTATTTTGTTAATCGAGAAATAGAATCTTTTTTGCCCGATTCTCTCAGTTTCCGGTCTTTTTCCATTTGATACTGCAACCTATCGCTTTGGTCAGGTTTGGTTCCGGCTTGTTTCCTGCCAGCAATTGGTCTAATGCTTCCCTTACATACCTTTTTTTGACTTCGGCCGGATTGTCCGTATTATCATCTATTGCCCCAATGTATGCCACTTCAAAGTCAGCCCCTTTTTTCTGAAGTATATAAACATGGGGTGTTCTTGTTGCACCGTATGTTTTAGCTATTTCTTGCGTTTCATCATGCAAATAATGAAAAGGGAATTTTTTTTCCTTTGCCCTTATAACCATTTTTTCGTAGGAATCATCAGGATAAGATTGCGCATCGTTGGGGTTAATCGCCACAACTGGATATCCTAATCCTGCATACTTCTCATGCAATTCAATAATTCTGTCCTCATAGGCAATTGAAAAAGGACAATGATTGCAAGTAAAAATCAAAACAATTCCCTTTTCCTTTTGAAAATCGTTTAAAGATACCATTTTTCCTTCCGTGTTTTTTAGTTGGAAATTGGCTGCGCGTTCGCCCGGTTGGTAGCCTGAAACCTTTTTTTCGGCCGTCTGCTGTGAGTCAAAACCATGGCTGAAAAAAATAAATAAATACAAAAGCAAAGTTTTCATGGTGAAGTTTTTTTAACCAATTCAATGGTTGTTTTTATTTCCTGTTGGTTAAGTGTTTTTTCAAAAAAGTATCTTCGGCCGGTTTGCCCGTTAAAAATAAGGGTAGCAGGTATCGCGCCTGACCAGCTTTTATCTACCTTTTCAATCCATGTGTTATAATCTGGTTCATCCAACAAAAAAACCTCCGGTAAAGGATTGTTTTTATTGATAAACGGAATCAAACGGGTTGAATATTGGCTTTTAAAATCCAGACTAACCAAAATTAGGCTCACTTTTTCTGTTGGGTAATACCTCAAAACACTATCAAAAACAGGTAGTTCCTCAACGCAGGGTTTGCACCAGGTGGCCCAAAAATTAATAACAAAGGTTGTATCTGATTTGTTTTGAAGCAGCCGTTCCAAATGGTTGATTTTTTCTATCCTTACATGCCTTTCACCGCCACCGCCAAGCAAATAAATCAGCAGAAAAAAAATACTTGCCATGATTTAATTTACACGGACTAGTATTGAAGCACAACAACGGTTCTGCTGTTAGCTTTTTTGCCTGCCTCGGTATTATTGTCGGCAATTGGTTTTTCAGAACCAAATGCCTCCATTTTTATTCTGCTCAAATCGATGTTGCGCAACTTAAAATAATTTACAATGGCATTGCCTCTGTCTTTTGAAAGTGTCATATTGAAGGATTCATTGCCTTCCATTCCGGTGTGTGATTCAACAATTATTTTTAGTTCGGGATGAGATTTAAGTACTTTGGAAATCTCCTCCAATGCACTATAAGAACTGGTAAGCAATTGATCTTTACCGTTCTCAAATTTTATTTGAGCCGAAGAAGAGGCTACTTTATCCAGAATTTCTTTACTAATTTCTGGACAGCCTTTTTGATCAGCTTTTCCTTTTAACTGCGGACAGTTATCATCACGATCCAGAATACCATCTCCATCGGTATCCTTGTCCGGACAACCTCCGTTGATTTTTGTCCCTGCTTCGTCAGGGCATTTATCATCCAAATCCGGAATACCATCCTGATCCTTATCATTCGGACAACCTTTTTGATCTTTGTTGCCAAATTGATCCGGACATGCATCCTCAGCGTCTTTAATTCCATCGCCATCGGTATCCGGACAGCCTTTAAATTCCGCCAGACCTTTGATATCCGGACAATCATCATCAACATCTTTAATACCATCATTGTCTTTGTCCGGACATCCTTTAAATCGCATCGTTCCGGGAATTTCAGGGCACTCATCAAACTTGTCAATGATGTTGTCTCCATCCTTATCCGGACACCCCTGAAATTTTGCTAACCCAGGTTCGTTCGGGCAGTTGTCTTCATTGTCGCTAATTTTATCTCCATCTGAATCAGGACAACCACGCAATTCAGGAAGCCCGGCAAGTCTTGGGCACTTATCCTCATGGTCGGGTACCCCATCATCATCTTCATCATCACGATAGGGGTCTGTTCCAAAGCGCAAATTGATCCCAAAACGAATGTTAACTGTTTTTGCATTTTGAGGAAAAATGGCTCCTAGGACATTGTCCGAGACCAGATAAAACTGAGTGCCGCCCCATGTGTTTATTGATGTACCGAGTCCTAAATTGGTAGCGCTCCTGTTGTAGATGGAATAACTGGCCGACAAATGCCACATTCTTGTTAAGTGCATATTCATCGATACGCTTACCGCCGGATGAACATTTCCGTCAAAGAATTGCCCGTAAAATAGAATCCCGGGAGCAAAGGTTTCATTTAACTGATAAATACCGCCAAGGTAAACCTGTGGCGACAATCGTGTGCGATATTTGGCACTGTTGGTATCAATCCTGAAATTATTATAAATAGAATCCAGTGTTTGATTAAAAGCATCGTTAATGGTGGTAGTATCGTTAATCAGATCACCCAAGTTTAATCCCCTGAAAGTGTAATTAGCATTAGGGTTCACGCTTTCATAACTTCTGATATTACTTCGCCAGGTAATTCCTCCAATATCTAATACACTTAAGCTAATTTTTAAATTTTCAATGGGTTTGTAATGAGCCCCGAAATCTGCAGCAAAACCCGTATTTTTTTTGCCAAATAAATACCTTCCAAGTTCCCCTTCAACATAAGAACCTTGCGTAATTCCAGAGGTGTTTAACAGAATGTCTGAATTGGCGGTTATTGCATAATCGCTAGGGTTGGTGGTAATGCTGATATTACTCCGTTCCGTATGGATGTTTTCCATTCCGTATAAATATTTCACACCGATGCCTAACCCAAATTTTTCCTGAAACTCATGGTTAAATGACACACCATAACTTCGGTAGTGCATCATTTCTAAGCCAAGGTTTAAATTCATTTTTTGGCCCAAGGTGGGGCCATTTCCATTCCATACAAAATCTACCAAATCTTTTGGATAGCGAAGCATTAGCCGCCCATGTTCCTTTACCGAAAAGTTTAAAAAACTATTGTTGAATTTAATCCCGAAGGATAAAATGTCCATTTCAAAATTTGACCCTAAATAATTGGTTTTTTCTAGTTTCGACAAAGCATTGTCCATGTCAAAAAACAATGAATCATCGACAGTTTTTCTGATGAGATCAGAATAACGAAAGCCGCTGTTACTAGCTCCGAAATATAAACTTCCTAAAATCGGAAAACCGAAGTTTATTTTATGAAGTGGTTGCGAGGTTAAGTTGTAGTATTGACTTTGTGCAATCGGAGAAATATGATAAAGCGTAAAACTTTCCTGGGCAAAAATACTGTGAGCGTTTATTGTTAGGAATAAAAGCAGGGTGGAAACTACCCTGTTTGATTTGAAATGGCTGAACATTCAGGTGATGCGTTATTTTGAGGAACTATTGCCCTTTATTTTTTTTATTTCAGCTTTCACGTATTTCGTATATTTTGTATTGGCTACAAACGCGTCTTCTTTCGCATTATATTCTATCATGGCGATTGGAAAATCCAAAATGTCTTTATCCTCCTCGCTCCCTTTTTTGTCGGTAATTTCCGAGAAGATTTCAATGTCAATGGCCAGGTCATAAAAATTGCCTTCATTTTCTTCACTAACTCCCTTTCGATGGGTATCAACTTTTACCCTTGATTTTTCAAATCCATATTTTTCCAACTCAATCATGTAATGCGTGTTCCTCTCCAGTTCAAAATTAAATTTTCCGCTTTTACTGGTGTAGGTTGAGTCAACTTTTTGATTTCTTTTAAAAAGCCTTACCACTACATCTTCCTGTTTCTTATCATTGCTGTTTACAATTCCTTTGATTTTAAAAAAGGTTTCAGGTACAACTTCTTCTTCTCCCTTGGTGAAGGAAAACAAAATCAATGAACAAGAAAGGACCGAAAACAATAAGCGTTGAACTTTGCTTTTCATGGGCATAATTTTAACCAATGTTACGAAATTTCAATTTACCACCATGCATTTGGTAATTTTTTTTTCCATCCTTTGGTTTTCATTAGTAATGTGCTTTCGGCCTAACCTCGTTTTAAAACCACGCATTTTCCTAAAAAAAATTAGAAATTAAACTGCACCGAGCCCAGAAAATTAAGCCCTGCCTGAGGGAAATAAAAGTTTTCGGTGATTTGACGCCCTCCCGATAAATAGCCGAAGGTGTATCCATGGGTTTCATAT
>JBILVQ010000261.1:0-4306 GCA_044370375.1 Bacteroidia bacterium | reverse complement strand
TGGTCAACACACCGCAATTGGCATTAACTTCTTTTAATCAGGGTAGTTTTCCCGGTGGTACAACACAAATCATTACCTGGCAATCGCAATCTGTTAATGGCAATATCAAAATTGATTGGAAGAACGCTAGCGGACCGTGGCAAACCATCAGCAATGTGAGTCCAATTGCTGCTGGTTATTTTGCTTGGAATCTGCCCAATTTAAATGTTCCACAAGCCAAGGTCAGAATTTCATCTTTTGCCAATAATGCTTTGCAAGATTCTTCCTCCTCAACTTTTGCGATTACTGTTCCTTTGAATAACATGAACCTTGTTTTTCCTGCTCAGGACGACACCCTACTGGCAGGCAGTAATGTGAATATTCTTTTTTCTCCTGTCAATGTTCCTTTCGTCAGCGTTTATTTTTCTGAAGATAATTTTAATTGGTTTTTTCTTGGAACCGCAGCAGGAAATTCAGGATTCTACAATTGGACCGTTCCAACGGTTCAAAGTAATTTAGCGCGGGTTAGGATAGAGGAATTTGGTAATCCTAGCAATTCTTCCTCAGGTTTAGGCGTGTTTCATATTGTTAATCCTTCAACAACCACCACAACCATCCAATTAAATAGTACGCAAACGTCTTACCCGGTTTGCAAAGGTGAACAGTTTTCCTTGCCGGTTACCATCAACGGTTATTATCCTTTATGGGCCCAAGCCTTTATGGATGTTACTCCGGCAGGAACAGGCTTTAATAACCCAACCACCATTTCTATTCCAACCAATCCCTTTAATGGCAGCAGCCTTGACGCCATGGCGCCTTTTGCCCTCAACAATGGAATTTATGATGTTCGCTTCAGGTTAAACAACCCCATGATTACAAGCGCGGTTTATCCAAGTCTTTTAACCATTTCCGGAACCGAATTTCAGTTGGTACTGAACACCAATGATATTTATCTTCCGTCAGGAGCGTTTACAGCTAACGTTTTGCCTTCAACAGCAGCAAGCAGCGTTCAATGGCATGTTAATGGTGTACAGCAGAGTTTTACCGGAACCGCTTTAAGCTTGAATCTGAACGCACCTGCCCTTTTGGAAATTGAGGCGGAGGTAACCGACATGAACACCTGCATTTCATCGTTGCCTGCACAATGGGTTCATGCAGGCTGGCAATTACCTGTAGAAGAACCTTTGCACAGCAGCGCATCCAGAGATTTGCTCGCTATTCATTATGCAAATAATAACGTTGCTTGTATTGCTGCTTCTGATGGTTCTGTGTTGACGACACAGGATGGTGGTTTAAGCTGGCAGGAAGCCAACGCAGGTTTGATACCGGCTAAACCTGTTTATGATGTTAGTCATTATCAGAACAAGTTTTATGCTTGCTCTCAAAATGGTATTATTCTTAGTTCACTCAACAATGGACTCACCTGGCAGCGGGTTCAATTGAATACCGGTGAAACTTTTTCTTCTATTTCCTTTTCCGCCAATGGCATAGGTTATGTGTGCGGAACCAATGGAATTATCCGCAGATTTAATGGCAATATCTGGCAATCTGCTCCATCAGGGACCCTTCAACACCTGAATGATATTGTTAGCATTGGCTCAGGTTTTCTTGCCGTTGGTAACAATGGTACGATCCGCAGGTTCGCTAATAATAGTCTGGATACCTTGGATGCCGGTACTGCTTTGCATTTAAACAGCATTTTTATGCTGAATGCTGATACGGGTTTTGTTTGTGGCGACAATGGCTTAATTCTTAAAACCATGGATGGCGGAAACGTTTGGAATACTTTACTGCTCGGCTCACAATCCTCTTTAAAATCCATTGGTTTAGCCGGTGATACTTTATGGGCAGCAGGCTCAATGGGGAGGGTATTGATCAGCATCGATGCTGGTAACACCTGGCTCGAAAGAAAAGTTTTTCCCAAGGAAGACATTAATGCACTGGCATATAATGCAAGCCTTCAAAAAGTTTTTTTAGCAGGCAGCAATAATTTTATTCGCATGTTTGGTGATCCGGATGCTGTTCCTGATACGGTTTCTGCAATTCGGACTTCCATCCCTTCGGTCTCATGGCGTTTATTCCCAAATCCTGCCAACGATTGGATTACGATTACAGGTTTAAACGATGCCAATGGGTTTAGGACATTGTCCTGGTTTGATCAACGCGGACAAAAAGTTGTTACTCAGGAAATTTCTAATGCAACCATGAACGGAACGCTTTCGCTAAGCGTCAAAAACTTTAGCAATGGAATGTATTTTCTACGATTAGAAGGGGAGGAGGAAGCCCTTACTTTCAAAGTTGTGATTCATAGATAGTTGAAATCAGGTAAATTCTCTTTGTCGCCAACGAATTTTTTGTCAACGGTTTTTTCCGGCAAATCTCAGCTTCTGTTGTATCCATCCGGTTTGGTGGCCGCACAATTGTTTTTTCCTAAAGGTGTGCCGCTTTTTGTTGTGGCTTGGCTGATTCATTGTACTTATCTTAGATTTCAAGAAAAATCGCTTTCAGTTACCCCTTTCAATAATCTCTTTATCCTGCTGCCCATTGGGTTTTGGATACTCCATGCCATTAGCCTGCTTTATTCTGAGGATAAAGGATTTGGTATAAAAGACCTCGAAACAAAAATGGCATTTTTAATTTTGCCTGCTCTTTTTTTATGGTCGGCCAAGTCATTGAATAAATCTTTCTTTAAACAAGTTTATATCCTGCTTACCGGTGTTTCTTTGTTGCTATGCTGGCTGCTTTCGCTTAACGATTTTGTGCATGAGCTCTATGCCCGTGCCAACAATATACCCCTTGAAGAATATCCATATACAAATTATTTTTTTGCTTCTCGCTTATCGCATTTTTTGCACCCCGGCTATTTTTCCATGTTTGTTTTAATGGCCATTGTTTTTCTATTTGATCAAATGAAACACTCCACCGGCAGGCGCAGCCGTGCTGCAAGCATTGCGTTGATGATATTCTTCCTTTTATCAATGCTTTTTCTTGCTTCAAAGTCCGGTATAATTGCCTTGTTTTTGATGGTTCTTTGGCTCATTTTTTTTGGTGAAAACATCAGGCAAAAATTAAAGTTAGTCTTTCTTGGTGCACTTTTTTCAATGTTGATATTGGCTAGTCAACTTCCTTGGGTTAGAAATAGTTTTTTGGATGCCATCGGCTCGGTAGAAAATCCTCAGCGCAGCGGATTAGAAGAAAAGAGTTCTTCTTTAAGGATGATTTCGTGGCGTTCGGCTTGGAAGGTATGGCAAGTTCAGCCAATAATAGGCAGTGGGGCAGGTGACATCAAAAACGAGTTAATCCGGCAATACAAAGAAGATGGGAATTTTCTCTCTGCTGAAAAAAAACTCAATGCCCATAGTCAGGTTTTACAATCAATGGCCGCCCTCGGGATTCCCGGATTGCTCTTGGTCTTGGCTTTGCTTTTACTTCCTTTTTGGTGCCGTGATCCGGAGGGAAAATTATTAGGAATTGTGTTCGTGATTTTCGGGTTTACGGAATCAATTTTCGAAACACAAGCAGGTGTAATTTTTTACGCCTGCCTAATGCCTTTCATTTGTATTATCGGGAATGAAAGCCAGACAAAGAAAGTGCGGTAATTTTTATAATATTGATCCTTAATAAACCTATTTAATCCTTAACTCATCGCGCAATTGCTGCGAGGTTTTTCGACTGCCATCATGACTCCAACCCGGAGGCATGAAAACGTATTTTAGTTTAATCCCGAGGGGTAAATCTCTTTTTAAATCCTTTCCAATATCACGCCATTCATGAAAAACGATGTTGATGGGATGGTGAGGCTGTTCCAATTTTTTGGTTAAGCCATAGGCTAGCTGTTCATTTTGTAAATCATCTTCCGATGCGAAAGTGCCAAACAATTTATCCCAAATGATAAACACCATGCCCATATTTTTATCCAGAAACAAGGCATTGCTGGCATGATGAACCCGATGATGCGAGGGGGTAGCCATGAAGTATTCTAAAAAACCAAGCTTACCAACATATTTTGTATGGATTAAAATGCCATAAATCTGGGTAGCCGAATACATGAGCATAATGTCTAGACTCTTAAAACCTAGCAAGGCCAAGGGTATGAAATACAAATAACGATACAGCGGTTGAAAAACGCTGGAACGAAATCCTGTGGTTAAATTATAATAGTCTGAAGAATGATGGGTTACGTGCACAGCCCAAAATAAACGGCAATAATGATCGATCCGGTGCTCGAAATAGAAAGCAATATCTTGAAGGATGAGCAGAACAATCCAATAAATCCAGGGGTTACTGATGCTTGTAAAATGATACTGATAGAAAAATCCTAATACGC
>JBILVQ010000260.1:0-4322 GCA_044370375.1 Bacteroidia bacterium | reverse complement strand
CATTAAATCGCCCATCAGTGGTCAGGTAGATGAAGTAAATCTGAAAATTGGACAAGCAACAGCACCCGGTGCACCCGGCATTCGTGTGGTGAACCTTTCCGGATTAAAAGCTATTGCCGATGTGGCCGAATCTTTTGCCGGTAAGGTGAAAGAAGGGAATGAAGTAGTGGTTAGATTTCCTGATTTGAATACCGAGGTGAATGGGCGTGTAACTTTTTCGAGCAAGGTGATTAATCCGTTGAACAGAACTTTTTCAGTTGAAGTTGATTTGCCTTCCAAGGCGGATTACCAACCCAACATGTTGGCAGTGATGAAGATTGTAGATTACCAAAACAAAGAAGCTTTGGTTGTTCCTGTGAATACCGTGCAAAATTCTGAAGAGGGACAATACGTAATTGTGGCAGAGAATAAGAACGGAAATTGGGTAGCGGCTAAAAGAATTGTAAAAGTGGGTTATACCTACGAAAGCAATTGTGAAATTACAGAGGGATTAAAACCCGGCGACAAAATAGTAGTAACCGGCTTTCAGGATTTGAATGCAGGTGATTTATTAAAGCTATAAAGTGTTGGCATTTAGTATTAAAGATAAAAACAATTTCCATGCAGGATCAGGAAAAAGAATTTAAACCATCGAGCTGGAGTATAGATAACAAAACAAGTGTTTTTGTTTTAACGGTTATCATTACTCTTGCCGGAATCATGTCGTATCTCAATCTTCCCAAAGAGAAGTTTCCCGACATTGTGATTCCAACCATTTATGTTAGTACTGTGAACTTCGGGACTTCTCCTACCGATATGGAGAACCTGGTAACCAAACCTATTGAAAAGCAAATCAAGGCCATTAGTGGTGTAAAGAAACTCACGAGTAATTCCATTCAGGATTTCTCGAATGTGATTGTTGAGTTTGATACCGATGTGGATGTGGCGGAAGCCAAGCGGAAAGTGAAGGATGCAGTGGATAAGGCCCGCAGCGATTTGCCCAATGATTTAACCCGCGAGCCCAATGTGCAGGAGGTAGATTTTTCTGAGATTCCGATTTTGTTCGTGAATATTTCGGGCGATTATGATTTGAATAAGCTAAAGAAATATGCCGAGGCCATTAAGGACAAGGTAGAAACCCTTACCGAAATTACCCGTGTAGATATTGTTGGAGCACTCGATCGTGAAATCCAAATCAATGCCGATAAATACAAAATGGAAATTGCCGGTGTTACCCTTGGTGATATCGAACGTGCCGTTGCTTACGAAAACATGACCATTTCGGGTGGTTCGGTAAAAGTGGACAACATGAAACGAACGCTGAGTGTCTATGGAGAGTTCACGGATGTTAACCAAATCAAAAACATTGTCATTCGTTCTCAAACCGGTTCCACTGTTTACATCAAGGATATTGCGGATGTAGT
Source organism: Bacteroidia bacterium (assembly GCA_044370375.1). Classification (GTDB taxonomy): domain Bacteria; phylum Bacteroidota; class Bacteroidia; order UBA4408; family UBA4408; genus JBILVQ01. The sequence goes on along the minus strand of JBILVQ010000260.1, from coordinate 2,919 downwards.
AGATGGATACAAAGAGCGTGAAAGTTATGCGCGGTTAGAGCATAAGAATGTTATTACCATGAACATCGTGAAACGCAGTGGTGAAAACCTGATTGATGCTACCGATAAGGTGCGCGCCATGGTGGAGGAGATGAAAGGAAAGGAGTATCCTGCAAATTTGAAGGTAACTTTAACGGGCGACCAGTCCACCGAAACAAGAACCACCTTGCATGATTTGATTAACACCATTATCATTGGTTTCATTTTGGTAACCATCATCCTGATGTTTTTCATGGGTGCTACCAATGCCTTCTTTGTGGCCATGTCGGTTCCCTTAAGTTGCTTTGTAGCTTTTTTGGTTTTCCCTTCTATTGGCTTTGCCTTAAACATGATTGTTCTTTTTGCCTTTTTGCTGGCCCTTGGTATTGTGGTTGATGATGCCATTGTGGTTATCGAAAACACCCATCGTATTTTCGATAATGGAAAAGTGCCTATTAAGAAGGCAGCAAAAATGGCAGCAGCAGAAGTATTTTTACCTGTATTGTCCGGAACCTTAACCACCCTTGCTCCCTTTATCCCACTTGCCTTTTGGAAAGGAATCATTGGTAAATTTATGTTCTTTTTGCCCATCACGTTGATTGTAACTTTGCTGGCATCTTTGTTTGTGGCCTACATTATCAATCCGGTGTTTGCTGTGCAGTTCATGAAACCGCATCACGATCCTAACGATCCGGTGCAGATTAAGAAATCGCAGAAAGGAACCAAAATTGTTTCTATCATATTAGGTGCTATTGCGCTGCTTTCTTATTTGAGCGGTAGTTTTGGTATGGGTAATTTTTCTGTCACCCTCTTGTTGTTGTATTTGCTGAATAAGTTTGTCTTAACAGGAGTAATTAGAAGATTTCAGGAAAAAACATGGCCTGCAGTTCAGAATGCTTATGAGCGATTGTTGCATAAGATATTGTATAAGCGCGGCCCTATTTGGTTATTGGTAGGAACATTGGTATTGTTTGTTTTGAGTTTTGTTTTTGTGGGTTTGCGTTCACCCAAAGTAGTGTTCTTTCCGGAAGGGGAGCCCAATTTTGTTTACACCTATATTTCGCTTCCTGTAGGAACCTCTACTGAGTACACCGATTCTATTACAAGAATAGTAGAAGATAAAGTTTACAAAGTTGTTGGAACCAACAATCCAATAGTGGAAAGCGTAATTAGTAATGTGGCGGTGGGTGCAGGTGACCCGAACGATCCTGACCGTAGCACGGCTCCTCACAAGGCAAAAGTTTCAGTATCCTTTGTTGAGTTCGCTAAAAGAAACGGACAGTCAACGAAGGAGTATTTGGATAAGATTCGAGCCGAGGTAAAAGGATTGCCGGGCGTTGAAATAACCGTTGACAAGGAGGCCAATGGACCTCCTGTAGGTAAGCCGGTAAACATTGAAATCAGCGGTGATGATTTAGACCAGTTGGTAAAAACATCACAAGCACTGAAAGTATATTTATCGGGATTACAAATTCCGGGAGTAGAAGAATTAAAAAGCGATGTACAGAACACCAAGCCCGACATTGTTGTTGAAATTGATCGTGAGCGAGCCAACAGGGAAGGAATTTCAACGGCACAGATAGGGATGGAACTACGTGCAGCTTTGTTTGGGAAGGAAATTTCCAAGTTCAAGGATGCGAATGATGATTACTCGATACAATTGCGTTTGAAAGAAGATCAGCGCAATAATCTGGCGGTATTGATGAACATGGAATTAACCTATCGTGATATGAACATGGGCGGAATGGTGAGAAAGGTTCCTTTGTCATCTGTTGCCAACATTCGTTATGCCAACACTTTTGGTGGTGTAAAAAGGAAGAATCAAATGCGTGTGGTAACCCTTTTCTCAAATGTGCTTTCGGGCTACAATCCCAACGAGGTTGTGGCTGCGGTAGATCAAGCGGTAAAGAATTACAATTTGCCGGAGGGCATAAGGGTTGATATGACAGGAGAGCAGGAAGAACAAAAGAAAACGGGTGCATTTTTAGGAACAGCCATGTTGATTTCTTTGTGTTTGATTTTCTTTATCCTGGTTACGCAGTTTAACTCGGTTAGCAAGCCCATCATTATTTTGATTGAAATTTTATTTAGTATCATTGGGGTATTACTTGGTATTGCCATTTTCGGAATGGAAATATCGGTGGTAATGACCGGCATCGGAATTGTTGCCCTTGCAGGGATCGTGGTCCGGAACGGGATCTTGCTGGTTGAGTTTACCGATTTGCTCAAAGCCCAGGGCTATGATTCTTACAAGGCGGTGATTGAAGCAGGAAAAACCAGGATGACTCCGGTAATTCTTACTGCATCGGCAACCATCCTTGGATTGATTCCATTGGCGGTTGGATTGAACATTGATTTCGTAACCATGTTTACTGAATTGAACCCACACATATTTTTTGGGGGTGACAGTGTGGCTTTTTGGGGGCCTTTATCTTGGACCATGATTTTCGGTTTGAGCTTTGCCACCTTCCTGACTTTGATTTTGGTTCCGGCCATGTATTTATTGGTAGATAAATTAAAAATGCGATTAGGCATGAAAGTTTAATTCATTTTGGTGAATTAATGTTAGCAAAGCCCCGGGTAGCAATACTTCGGGGTTTTGTTGTTTTTGAAATGAATATTTTGTCTTTTCCAGAACTGTTGCGGAGCAAAGGAAGACCAAAAAATTTGTTGCACACCCAAATTTTGGCTGAGCCTCAATGTTAAACTAACATTATAAAAATCAAAATTTACCATTATTATTTTTTGCAAAAAATTGCTTTGAGGTTCAGTTACAAAACAATTTTTTAACCAAAGGAGTACATTCCCTTTTAATAAACCAGGTGCTTAGCAATTAGTTTTGGAAAAAAAATGTGATGAAAAAAATTTTTCTTTTGCTTACTTTTTCCATTGGTGTTTTAT
>JBILVQ010000259.1:0-4341 GCA_044370375.1 Bacteroidia bacterium | reverse complement strand
CTGCGATGAAAAAACCACATAATTTTTCATTGACAATTTTGGCAGGAAGATGCTTTGTTAAATCAATTTAATTCAATTTTAAATAATACAAGATGAAATCATACTTAGCAGCTTCTTGTTTCAACAATCTCTTTCTACTACTATTAGCACCACTATGACCAGCTCCCATTTCAACTCTGAGCAAAATCGGATTTGTTTGAGAACTTCGATTCTGGAGCTTAGCAGCAAATTTATATGAATGCAGCGGTGGCACCCTGTCATCATACTCGGAGGTCATGATTAAGGTTGCAGGATAATTAACACTATCCTTTATGTTGTGCAGTGGACTATAAGAAAAAATCATGTTAAATCCTGAAGAGTCTTTAACACTTCCGTATTCATCCGTATGCCAATGTCCGACAGTGAAATTCTCAAACCTAATCATATCCAATGGTGCTACAACCGGAACTGCAACTTTAAACAAATCGGGTCTTTGCGTCATGGCAACGCCAACAACCAATCCTCCATTTGAACCACCGGTAATTGCTAATTTATCAGGGCTAGTATAACCTTCCCTTACTAGATATTCAGCGGCAGCAATAAAATCTCTGAATGAATTATTGATGTTTTTCCCCCTCCCTTGTTTAGTCCAATTCTTGCCCTTGTCTCCTCCTCCTCTAATATTTGCAAAAACGAAAACCCCTCCTTCATTAAGAAAATGAACGATGCCAGGATTATAGGCAGGTTCATCAATAATTCCAAATCCACCATAAGCCTTTAATAGCGTAGGATTATTCCCCTTTAAGTTAATACCCTTCTTAGAAACCATTGATAGCGGAACTTTTGTACCATCAAAGGATTCAAACTCTAATTCAGCGGTTTCATACAAAGTATAGTCGAAATTAACCATGGTGGTGCTCAAAGGCTTCATTTCAAAAGTCTCCGTATCGAGGATATAAACAACCTTAGGCTGTGTATATCCCTCATAAGAGAACAACAGCTTTTTATCTGTTCTATTGCCATTAAATCCACTTACGGAAAATCCGAATGGCAATGATATTGCACTAAGCTCTTTGCCTAGATAGTCAAAAAAAACGATTTGCTGTTTCCTGTTCGATTGGTAAACAGAAATAATCTTGTCTTCTAAGAGTTTCACCTCAAGGAGAAGTGCAGCGCTGTACTCCGGAATCAAGACCTTCCACTCTCTAGGATTTGATAGATTAATTCTAACAATCATTCCATTGTTGACATCCTTTTTTGATAAAGCAATTAAATCATCTCCCTGGTTATCCAAAATTGTCAAATCATCTTTGAACGACAATTTAGTGAGCATAGGAAGCAATGCAGGTGATTGAGATTGAAAATCAATGTAAAAAAAATTGATGAGGTGCTTGGCTTCATCAATCTCTTTCAAAATTAGAAATCTTTCGTCAGAAGTGGTTTGGACCTCAAAAATTACATTCGGATTACTTGATCTTTTGAAAACAAGCTTGTCCTCACTCTGCTCTGTATCTAGTTGATGATAATAAAGTTCCTGTCCTTCGGTTTTCTCCATCGCATGACCACGAAATGTTGAATAATAAAATCCGTTATCTTTCCAATATATAGAGGAGAATTTAATGTTCAATAAATGATCTTTTTTATGAATTCCTGTCTTAATATTGACTACCTTAATTTCACCCAAGTCGCTACCGTTTCTGCTAAATTGATAGGCCAGGTACTTGGAATCATGCGATGTAGCATAATCTCTAATCGAAATATTGTCTTTGAAAGATATAAAATTCGGGTCAACCAATAGCGTTGGATCACTCTTCAAAGAACTTTGTACAAACAGAGCAGGCAAGCTGATTTTATCATAAAAAGCATAGGTAAAATAATAGTCGCCATGCCTTTGGGGGTTATCATAATTTACATGTGCGTATCTTTCAATGGAATGGTATGAGTTGTACTTTGAAGCTGCCTTATTAAGTACCTTGCTTGTTAACTCGTTTTGCTTTTCAATCCAATCCATGCATTCAGGATTATTCATTGCCTCGAGCCAACGATACTCGTCCTTAATCGTTCGATGGAAAAAAGTGTCGACAATGTTTTTCCTGAAGGTTTCCGGATAGTTTATTGTCTGCGCTACAACTAATTTAGAAACTATGGAACATATTATCAGTAGAGCACGATTCATTCGTTTCATTCTATACTACTTAACATCACTCAGCAAAAAACTATGCCCTTCATCATACCATCCTTCAAACAAAAATAACGCATCCAAAGCATCTTTCAAATTAAATTCTGGTTAAGGCAAGGAGCATGATGCATTCTTTGTGAAAATCGTTTTTATAAATTCAACCCTATCCCTCCCAGCGCTGCAAGGAAGAGCCCCAAGGGGACCATTGGAAGAAATGCTTGCAGCATTGGCCTCTCCTTCTTTCCATGGTGTTTCCGATTTACTGCTTCAGGATTTTCAAATGACCCACTTCAGCATTGTCAAATTCCAAGGCAAGATGATAAAGCCCTGAGGCAAGACCCGAAAGGTCGGCTTTGTTCGTGTTGTTTACGATCAAAATCAATTGACCACTTAGGTCCAACACCCTTATTTGTTTTATGAATTGAGGAGAGCTTAGCGTGATGATGTTATTGGTAGGATTCGGGAAAGCGTAAAAATTACCTATGCTTTCTTCATTCACTGAAGTAAGCAGAACGTCTATGCAAGCGCTGCTTTGCGTACAGCCGTTCTCTGTTATTTGAACCGCATAAGCACCAGGGTTTTGTGGAACGAAAGTCTGCCCCGTTGCATTAGGAATAGGCTGATTCCCGTTATTGCAATCAAGCCATTGATAGCTACCATTGGCAACGGCTGTCAATGTATTATTATTCAATGTAACAGCGGTGGTTGATACAAGGCATTCACCTTCATAAATGCGGACTTGTCCTTCCCGATTGGGGCCATTCAACGGACCGGTCCCTTGGATGGCACCAATGGCAAGAATTGAACCATTGTCGCTCATGGCCCCACTGTGTCCCGAATAGACACTGGGGCCATCACCATAAATCGGGTCACCATTCTGAACCCAAACAAATCCATCCCAATCAAAAATACGAACAAGACCTGCAGCTTGCGATAGGGTGCTATTGCCCTTATATCCAACAGCCATTCTGTTTCCGTTGCCTGAAAGACTTACCGAAAATCCACATTGGTCGAAAATATTATTTCCATCAATGCTGCTTCCGCGTTGCACCCAAATGCTGCCATCCCAATCATAAACTGCCACCTGGCCTATTTCGTAGGTGGTATTGTTTGGGTTCGAATCCCAACCTTTGCTTCCCACCGCAATGGTGTTTCCATCGTTGCTCATGCTAACGTCAAATCCAAATTGATCATAATTGTTAACACCATTCAAGGTCTGTCCACGCTGCACCCAACCTGTCCCATTGAAATCATAAACCAATACGGAACCACGTTCGGTGTTCGATTTATATGCGCCAACGACCAACGAATTACCATCGTCATCAATATCCACCGAACCACCTGCATAAGTACCCGGCACAAGCAGCGGATTGCCGGCCAAATGACCTGTGCCTCCGGTGGGATCAATATCAAACACCCATACTTTATTGCCTGTAGGAGCACCCATGGCAGCTACAGTGCCGCTAGCATTCATGCTTACTGAATGTCCGGCACGTTGTGCACTTTGGCTGGAAGTAATGCCGTAACCATTCCCTTGTTGCACCCAATTATTAGAAATGTTAAGGTCATAAACGTTCATTTCGTCTTGGCCCGGTGTGCCAATGGCAATCCTGTTACCATCGTAGGAGATGCTAACATCATAACCCGATTCAACATTGGCTGCGGTGCCGTTTATTTCGGAGCCGAGCAACACCCAACTCCATGAATTGAAGGAGACATTAAAAGTATTGCGATATACCCGTGCCTGTCCCCTGTTACCAAGATTGGTGAAGCCACCATTGTTTCCGATAGCACCCACAATAATGGTTTGGCCGTCTCCGGAAAGATCCACAGACCAACCAAAGAGGTCATCGGTACCTTCACCGATCAGTTCCTGGTCATGAACAAAAGTTACCTGAGCAAAAACCTTGTTCATACTCGTTGGAAGCACGAAGAAAAAAAGTACAAAAATGAAAAGTTTCTGTATCATGGGAAGATAAATAAAGTCTGCAAAATACGAAATTAATTCAAATTTTCAAGCAAGCTTTTCATCAATAAAAACGCAAGATTCAATATTAACGCCAACTAAATTTTACCTTCATTGGATTCAAGGCTATGGATGAAACCAATTTGCAACCGAGCGTTTGTTTATTTTTTGTTCTAAATGCAATATTGGAATTTTTTACTAATTTTTCATAGTATTT
>JBILVQ010000258.1:0-4352 GCA_044370375.1 Bacteroidia bacterium | reverse complement strand
CCTGCGCAATACACCTTCTCTTTTGGCCCTTAAGGGAAATATATGTCCCGGCTTGCCCAACTCCTCCGGTTTAATGGATGGGTCTATCAAAGCCTGTATGGTCTTTGAACGATCAGAGGCAGAAATTCCCGTAGTACATCCATACCCAATTAAATCAACACTAATGGTAAATGGGGTTTCGTAGGCCGCACTGTTGTTTGTCACCATCAGGTTTAAACCAAGCTGGTCGCATCGGTCTTCTATCAAAGGAGCACAAATCAAACCACGTCCATAAGTGGCCATAAAATTGATGATTTCTGGCGTTGTACAACGGGCCGCTGCTACAAAATCGCCTTCGTTTTCACGATCTTCATCATCTACAACAATGACTACTTTTCCATTGCGTATTTCTTCAATGGCCTCTTCAATCGTGTTTAATTTGAATTCTTCCGACATAGGATGCAAAGATACCTATTCCATCTTGATTGAACCAATTATTCAACTTTTTCAAATGTCTATGTTTTTCGACTTAGGTTTCGCCACCGTTTTTCTTTTACAAAAAATTTATGCCAAATACCGCTTGCTTTGCCTTTTTAAGATAAGTCTTGGCGGAGGGCAGGGTAGGGCACAAAAAAAAAGCAGCATCCTGTAAAAAGATGCTGCTTTTTTTTCAGGGTTCAACCAAGTTTATTTCATTACATGGAAATAACCCATCAATGGTTTTGGTAAATCTTGTACCGTAAGGATGTAGTAATAAACACCTCCAGCTTCGGCAGGTGCCCAGTCATTTTTGTAATCGGCACTTTCATAAACCTTGTTGCCCCAGCGGTTAAACACGGTTAATTCAGAATTGCTCTTGTATTGCAAATTCTTAAACACCAGGTTGTCGTTTTTACCATCTCCATTCGGTGTAATTACATTCGGAATTTCTAATTCAGAGATGATATCGTAATCAATGCTGATGGTATCTGTACAGCCATCGGAACTGGTTACCAACAAGGTGATGGTATAAGTACCGTCTTCGTTATAAATATGCGTGGTGTTAAAGGTGGTATCGGAAGCACCATCGCCATAAGACCAAAGTGAATTGGTAATGGTGGCACCGTTCTGACCCACAGAGGTATTGGTAAAGGCTATGCTTTCACCACTTGGGGAAGGGGATAACGGATTCACGGTGAAGGAGGGAAGCGGCAAAGGAAAATTCGATAATTGCACCGATGCACTGGCGGTACAACCATTGCTGTAATTGGTGGTAACGGTTACCATACCGGTTCCGTTGGCAGCAATGCTGCTGGAGGTATCAGAAGTTGACCACAAGTATGAAACACCTGAGGTTAAATTTGGAACCGCATTCAGGGTTACCGTTCCTCCCGGACAAACAGGCTGGTTGCCTAAAATTTCAACCGTTGGCGTGAAATTGGTCACCAAAGCGGTGTTGGACTGACCCGGACATCCATTGGCATCTTCAACACTTACAAAGTAACTGCCGGGTCCTACGGTAATGGTATCGGTGGTTTGGAAATTACTCCAAGTAACAACCGGATAACTTGGAATAACCCACAATTGGGTGGTGCCATTATCACAAACAAGATTTAACCCACCAATACTAGGTTGAGGATTCAAGGCAGGATTTTCAACAACTGTTACACTATTAGAAGTTCCAGAGCACCCGAGGGTATCAGTGGCAACCAAACTATAATTTCCTGCACCAACGTTAATAGAAGAGTTGCTGGTACCTGTATTCCAAGTATAGGTTTGGTAGATGTTGGGATTAAAGATATTCAACTGGGTTGAACCTCCGGTACAAACCTCAAGGGTTCCTAAAATATTAGGGTTGGGATCGAGCGAAGGATCAACCGTAACATTAAAAGGAATGTTGGCCAAACAACCTGCTGTATCCGTTAATGAGAGGTTATAACTTCCACCCCCAACAGTAACGTTCACCGTTGTATCACCTGTACTCCAAACAAAGTTCGACAAGGTATCGGCCGTGGTAAAGAACAAATCTGTTTGACCACCGGTACATACTGAAAAGCTACCAATGATCAGGGCCGAAGGACCGCTTGAAGTATCAGGATTAACGGTGAAGGTGCTGGAAAGATTACAATTATTTATATCCACAGCATTAACAGTTACGGTTCCAATACCTGAGGTATAAGTAGGCAAGGTGCTTAAATCAGGCCAAGTAAAGGAAGTAAAAGTTGCGGCATTGGCAATGGTCAATACGGTGGTGCTTCCAAGACAAATTAAGGAGTCGCCAACAATTTGCGGTGGTGCAGAACCCGGAGGAGGCACAATTTCAATTAACTGTGAACCTGTACAACCTGCGCTGGTTACGGTAACCCAAACAGGTCCTTGCTGGCTGTAGGTAGCCGTGTTGGTGGTTGAACCATTGCTCCACAAATAAGTATCGTATCCGGTAGGGACACTTAAAGTAGTTGGGGTTCCATTACAAATAACATTGTTTCCGGAAATGGTTGGATTCAAAGCGGCCAAGCCTGTAGTATCAATAAAGATGTTGAGGGTGATAACCGATGATTGTGCAGGAATACCGTCATCGGTGGCGGTAATAACGAAGGTGTTCATACCGCCAACAGCCTGTGAGCCCACAATTTGAATGGTAGTAGAGGCCGTATTGCCCGGTAAGGAATTCAGGATGGTCACACCCGGGGTATTGGAAGGAAAAACAGAAACGGAAGTAGTCTGACCCAATTCAGGGGATAAGAACAAAGGCTGGATAACAAGCGTATCATTACCGCAGATTTTTACGGTGTCGCAAATACTGATACCACTGGCAATAGGAGCAATGTTGGTGCTGCTGCAAACATTGAAAAACATGCTTTGCTGATCTAACCAATCGATACCGTCATTGTTATTGAAAGGACCATCATAAGCTGCACCTATTTGGTCAAAACGACCCATTTGGATATAATCAATTCCATCCCCTTTGTTGGCACCAACGTTGGCAGGGATTCCACCAAAACCATTCACCCCTTGAGAGGCAGAACCGGTAGTCCACTGCATATCGCCATAGCAAAAGTTGACATTCATGCCCGGAGGTAAAATAGGATCTGTACCATCCGTAATTACCAATTGGAAATCGTTTAGTTTATCAATTTGTGATGAATAGTAGCCAACATCTTCCCATTTTACAATCATGTGGGTGGGTGCAATTTTAAAATACACCAAACCACCTCCGCCACGGGTATCAACATCGGCCCAAAATGGGGCTACCATTACAAAGTTGGCATCCGGGAAACCGGAGGCTGAAAAGGTTCCATAAGAGGCTCCAAAAGAAACGTTACCATTGTTGTTAATGTAAACGCTGTTGTAGGTGTTGCCATACAGGCAAAAGGTAAAAGGCAATTGAATTTCTGCCGTTGAACCATCATCATTTCTATAATCTGGTGCAATACCATTGGTAAAAGGTGCAATGGTGTAAGTACTGTCAACAGACTGCATACAATTACAAGAGAGGTTAACCGCTCCACCCATCGGACTGCGGGCACTTTTTTCTTCCCAAAACTTTTGATCGTAGTTGATCATTTTTGCCTGAGGTTGGGCAATGATCACGTTCTTATCCAGTTTACCCTGTTTCTTTAGTTCTTCGTAGGGTGCGCTGTCGGGCGTAATAATCACCTTTTGGGCAAATGCTCCCTCAAATGCCATAAGCATCAGCAAAGAAGCAAGAAGGGTTTGGATTGGCTTTTTCATGCGTGGGTTTTATAGATAATTCAAAAGTACAAAATTTCATTCAAAATACCCCGTCTTTTTCGCAAACTTTTTTATTTTTCCGAATTTGGCACTTTGGGCTTTAAAAACTCGTTTGGGTAGTACTATTTTAGAAAATTGGGCCAATAATTTCTATTTTCAATTGGCTTTTGGATGTTTTGAAATAGATTGAATCAGGTCAGGATTAGAAATTCGTGGTGCGAGGATGTATTAACGGAGCCTGAATTATTATGGATAATACTTAGGGAAAGAAACCACCAATAAACTGTTAAGATTATAATACAAATCAGCGTTTTTGAATTAAGATTATAAGTTCTTATTCAGTTTATCTTAGAGGTCCAAGATCTTCCCCAAGCCTATATACTATATTAATTGAACAAAGAAAGATTAATTCTTTTGAGAGGAATTTATTTTCAAATTTTGTTGGTGATTTTGAATTTAATTGTAATTTCGTTTAAAATTATCTTCCTATGGAAATGGGGCCAAGTTTTTGTGCGGGCAATCAGGCCTATTTTAACCAAAATAACCTGATAGTAAATTTGGATCCTGAGACCCAACTTAATGCAGAGGTAGTTTTATTGGATGTTAGTGGAAGAGAACTTTTGCGAAGTACTTTAAGCCAAAGCAATTCTGTTTTAGAT
>JBILVQ010000257.1:0-4379 GCA_044370375.1 Bacteroidia bacterium | reverse complement strand
ATGGGGCATGCCGGTAGTGAATGAAACGACCTTTGCTTCCTCTCATCCTAAAATTTTCTTTGGTGGCGATGCGGCCTTCGGGCCAAAAAATGTAATTACTGCCGTTGCTCAAGGTCATCAGGCCGCTATCTCCATGCATCTGATGTGTGAAGGATTGGATATTCATCAGCGTCCATCTCCTTTTGTGAATCTGGTGAGTATGAAGATGGGCATTCATGAGTGGGCCTATGATAGTGAAGTGGCTACCGACAAACGTTATGTAGTTCCGCAGGCCGAGAAGAAATTAACGCTCAGCGACAGAAAGAAAGAAGTGGAGTTGGGCTTTGATGGATTGACCGGATTCAAAGAGGCTGAGCGTTGTTTGAATTGCGATGTTCAAACCGTTTTCACTGAAAATAAATGTATTGAATGCGATGCTTGCGTGGATATTTGTCCAACAGCCTGCATCACTTTTACACCGGGTGCAGAACAGGAAATTGATTTGCGTCAGCTGCTGAAAATTCCTGCCACCAACACAACGCAGGATTTGTATGTATCCGATGTTCTGCCCACAAAAAGAATCATGGTAAAGGATGAAAATGTTTGTCTGCATTGCGGTTTGTGTGCCGAACGTTGCCCTACCTCTGCTTGGGATATGCAGAAATTCTTTTATAATGTTACCAAAGCACCGCACGCTTGTCAAAAATGAAAAACCAAAAGATCAATGATTTTGTTATCCGTTTCGCCAATGTAAACGGAACAGGTTCTGCCAGTGCCAATTTTTTGTTTACAAAGGCTATTTTCAGGATGGGAATTCCTGTAACACCCAAAAATATTTTTCCTTCTAACATACAAGGCCTACCTACTTGGTACGAGGTAAGGGTAAGTGAAAAGGGTTATTTGGGAAGAAGAGAAGGTATTGATATGGTGGTGGGCATGAACCCGCAAAGCATGGCGGCCGATATTGCTGCAGTAAGGAAGGGAGGATATTTTCTTTATGATAGTTCAAAGAAATTGCATGATCATTTTATTCGTGAGGATATTCATTATTTAGGAATACCCTTGATGGAAATGTGCAATGCCAATTACACCGATGCCCGCCAGCGACAATTGTTTAAGAACATCATTTATGTTGGCGCTTTGGCTGCTTTGCTTTCTATTGAATTCAAAGCCATTGAAGAATTATTGGATGAGCAGTTCAAGGGGAAGGAGAAGTTAATCCCTGCCAATATCAAAGCGTTGAAATTAGGAGAGGAATTTGTGCTTCAAAATTTTAAGCAGCCACTAGATATAAAACTTGAGCGCAGAGATTTGATTGGCGATAAAATTTTAATGGATGGAAATTCTGCTTGTGGTTTAGGTGCTGTTTATGCAGGTGCAACGGTTGCTGCCTGGTATCCCATAACACCTTCTACTTCTGTTGTTGAGGCATTTAGTAATTATGCCAAAGACCTGCGGGTAGATCCTGAAACAGGAAAAATGAATGTTGCCATTGTGCAAGCAGAAGATGAATTAGCCGCCATCGGTATGGTGATTGGAGCCAATTGGAATGGCGCCAGATCTTTTACTGCCACCAGTGGCCCCGGTGTTTCCTTAATGAATGAGTTTTTGGGATTGGCTTATTTTGCTGAGGTTCCGGCCGTTTTAATTGATGTGCAAAGAACAGGTCCATCTACCGGAATGCCAACCAGAACCCAGCAAAGCGATGTTTTGGAAGCAGCTTATGCTTCCCATGGAGATACCAAACATGTTTTATTGTTTCCAAGTACGCCAAAAGAATGTTTCGACATGACCTTGGATGCCTTTGATTTAGCAGAGCAATTACAAACGCCTGTCATCATGTTGACCGATTTGGATTTGGGAATGAACGATCACGTTTCTCCACCCCTTGAATTTGATGATCAACGGGAATACAAAAGAGGAAAGGTTCTGGATGCAGCTGCTTTAGAGAAAATTGAGCGTTTTGGTAGATATTTGGATGTGGATCAAGATGGTGTTCCTTATCGCACGATTCCGGGAACACATCCGCACAAAGGCTCTTATTTTACCCGCGGTACTTCACGCGATGAATATGCAGTTTACACCGAAGATGGTGCCGCTTATCAAAGAAATGTCGATCGTTTAAGCAAGAAATGGGAAACTTCTAAAAATCTGGTACCTGCTCCACAATTGTATCAAACAAAGAACCAAAGTGAAATTGGTATTTTGTTTTTCGGTACTTCACAATACGCAGCGGAAGAGGCCATGGATTTGTTAAAAGAAAATGGAATTTCGGTAGATGCAATCCGGATTAAATCATTTCCTTTTCATCAAATGGTTGCTGATTTTATTCAATCGCATCAAAAGGTATTTGTGATAGAACAAAACCGCGATGCCCAAATGAAGAGTTTGCTGATGATTGAGCTGGAGGCAGATCCATCCCGCTTAATTTCTGTCTTGAATTATGACGGTATGCCCATAACCGCTGATTTTATTGTGAAACAAATGGGAAAGGTAATTCTTCCTTCCACTCAACTTAACTAGAATTCAAATGACTTACGTTCGTCCAAAATTTCGTCATCCGGAGTTAAAGAAAAATGCGCTGGGTTATACCATTGATTATTACGAAGGGTCATTATCCACCTTGTGCGCAGGTTGTGGTCATGACTCTATTTCTGCAGGCATTGTTCAGGCATGTTTTGAATTGAATATAGAACCACACAAAGTGGCTAAACTTTCGGGCATTGGTTGTTCTTCTAAAACACCTGCCTATTTTTTAAGCAATTCTCATGGCTTTAATTCTGTGCATGGTAGAATGCCTTCCGTGGCCACCGGTGCTAATCTTGCCAATCGCGATCTGATGTATTTTGGTGTTTCGGGCGATGGTGATACTGCTTCCATCGGAATGGGACAATTCGTGCATGCTATCCGCAGAAATCTTAACATGGTTTATGTGGTGATGAACAATGGTTGCTACGGTTTAACCAAAGGACAAGATTCTGCAACGGCTGATAATGGTTCAAAAAATAAATCCGGACAAATAAATCCTTACGAGTCTATTGATTTAGCCGGCTTAGCCATTGAATTGGGTGCAAGCTTTGTAGCACAGAGTTTTTCGGGCGATAAGTCGCAGTTGGTGCCTCTGTTGAAGGCTGCGATGCAGCATAAGGGCTTTGCTCTTGTCAATGTTATTTCGCCTTGTGTAACGTTTAATAACAATGCAGGCAGCACCAAATCTTACGATTATGTAAGAGACCATGTTGAAGCAACTTCTACGTTCGATTTTATTCCTGAGCGAAAAGAAATCACTACACAATACAAGGAGGGAAGCGAGCAATTGGTTGAAATGCATGATGGCTCTTATCTGAACCTGCATAAATTGGCCAAAGATTGGGATCCCCTGAATCGCTTGTCGGCTATGAATGCCCTGATGAATGCGAAATTAAAGGGACATATTTTAACCGGTTTGCTTTACATGGATTCTACACACCCAGATCTGCATTCTTTGCTAGATACTGCTGATAAGCCCTTGAATCAAATGACCAAAAAGGAATTGTGCCCGGGTGCAGAGATGTTGAAGAAAATCAACATGGAGTATCGCTAAACTTTTTTTTCTTGGGTTTATTTTTTTCAAGGGGCTGCTAAACGGAAAGTCCTTGCGTAGAATGTTTTTTTCTGGCCTTGCTTAGCATAACGTTTACAACATAGCAAACAGAATGATTCCTTTTTAAGGAATTACACATTAAAATTGTCGGCTGAATCCTATGAAAACATTAGGTTTTTCAGCTTATGGCAGTTCTTGTTGCTTAATAAGTTAAATTACTACGTTGTACAAATTAGGCCTTTATGCTTGTTTTCAAGCCGTTTGTTTAACACCAACCGAGGTCGGCAATTCGTCTATATGCAATGCCTCAATGAATTCCCTTGGCAGCCAACCATCGTTCTGCATCCAAAGCTGCCATGCAACCACTACCTGCAGCTGTTACCGCCTGTCGGTAAGTTTTATCCTGCACATCGCCACAGGCAAAAACTCCCTCCACATTGGTTTTGGATGAACCGGGGATGGTTTGAATGTATCCTTCAGCGTCTGTATTCAGGTAGTTTTTAAATATGTCAGAATTAGGATGATGTCCTATGGCCACAAAAAAGCCGGTTGCCGGAATAACTTTTTCCTCTCCGGTTAGGCCATTTTTAACCTTTACCCCATTGGTAGATTTTTCGCCCAAAATTTCAAGCGTTTCGTGATTGAACAATACCTCAATGTTTGGGGTGTTTAATACACGATGTTGCATGGCTTTTGACGCCCTCATTTCTCCCTTGCGCACCAACATGGTTACCTTGCTGCACAATTTGGCCAAGTAACTGGCCTCTTCTGCCGCTGTATCCCCTGCACCTACAATAACTACTTCTTGTCCTTTATA
>JBILVQ010000256.1:0-4404 GCA_044370375.1 Bacteroidia bacterium | reverse complement strand
TTCCACCACCATCTTCACCATACTGCGGCTCTTCCCAAACACCAAACATACTGCATATAAGCCATGCTCAAGTTTCCCACTCAAATCAACATTTTTGATACTCGTAAAAGGCGAAACATATTCGCTGTAAACTTCCTTGCCCTCAATATCATAAACAAACAACATCCCACTAACGCGTTGTGGCGTATATTCTATACTAAACCGCCCATCACTCGGATTAGGAAAAATTCCTAATTCGTAATTCGCAATTGATAATTTAGAAATTCCAACACCCAAGGTATCGCAAGGACTATCAGGATCGTGGTACAAGGAGAGGTTGATATAAGAAGGGGTGGTCAAATAGTTTGTGCGGGGTAAATCCACCGAATGCTGCTGAAAATCGCAAGCCTGTCCGGGCATATCGGGTTGATTTATGACATGCACCTTCTTGCTTGGATTAGAGGTGGCTATATAAATTTTTCCATCCGGCCCTAACCAATGCCACCAAAAACCGGGTCCGGTATTCAAGGAGGTATCAACAAAGCCATCATAGCGGGCAATAAAAGTCTGCGAGGCCAGTACATCGCTGGCCTCCATATCAAACTGCCACAAGCTATCGTAACTGGCTATATAAAGAAAACGTGAGTTGGGTGAAAACGAAGTAAACCCGGCAAGAGTGTTGGTGATGAATCTGGAACGATAATTACTCAAGTTACCACTGCAGCGGTCAAAATCAAATAGTCTAAGTTGCGAAGTATTGGAAAAGGAAGCGTAAAATTTACCATTGGGGGAAATACTGGCTTGCCCACCCATTATATGTGATGGTGTAGGATCGGTATTGAGGATGATAGGGGCATAAACACTATCCGGTGTTACCAAAAATGAATAGTACAAATCTTTGGTAAAACGTTTCACCACCACCCACCAATCCCTTCCGTTACCATGGCGCACCGCCAAAACATTCCCTATCTCCAGCGTGTCTTCAACAATTAATTTATTCTTTGAAATTACCTCTCCTTGTCCATTGGCAGCCAAGGGATCAATGCGTGAATAAAACAATTTCGTAGCTATCGGTGTTGCACCAAAACCAGGCACTACTACACCTCCTTCCCAATTCAAATGAAAAAGGTAATGCTTTTCATTGACGGAATCGCCCGGTACAAAAAGCGCATGGGAAATAAAAGGAGAGCCAAGGAAATTCGGAACTCCCGCTGAATTGGGACTTAAATCGCCTCCATTCACAAGCGTATCATGGTCTTTGTTGCAAATAACACCACCATTGGTATATAAAAACCATTGGTCATCAACATCACTCAATCCGCTGAAACATTCACTAAATCGAATGTTTCTTGGATCATAGCTAATCAATCTTGTGTTATTGACAAATTCAATTTTAGAACCACCAAAGGGATATACAGGAGTTCCTTGAATACCCATCAACCACTTGTTGTTTTGATACTGAGCAAAACCAACATTTACCAGCAGAAAATTCAGCAGAAAAAACAGGCGCTGCATCATCGTTTTAGTATTTTTTGGGTGCTCGTCAGAACCAGAATGGACAAAAAGACAGAAGATACAGAATGGTAGAAGGTACAAAAGATAACCGCAGCGTTATTGATCCGTTTTGACAACATGAACAGCATGGAATACATTGACTTCGCTTTCAAGGGAGAGGCTTAAAGATAGGTTGATTGAAAATTACTTGTTATGGCAATTTGCTTGAACCAAAATTAATCAATAATCCCTTTTCAACCCAATAAGCCAGCAAATAATTCTTTACTTGCACTCAATGAAAAGCTTCAAAGGTTGGATCGCTTGTAAGGCAACAAATATTCTCTGACTAGCACATTAAAATAAAAACAAAACCCATGCAAAACTCCATTGAAAACTCAATCCAATCCGATTATTCCCCCCACTTATCCCTTCTCATAATTCAACCTAAAATACATATAAAAATTGCCTCTTATATTTGTGTCTGAAACGTCTTTGTACTCGAACTCCTGGGTGCCCGAAATAATCTTTCTTTCCTTGTCATGTTCAAGAATGTTAATGGTGGGGGTAAAGGTACTCGATGAACTATTGTTGTCTTCGAAAACATTAATCCGCTTCCTGTGCTTGATGGAAACAAAGGTCAGCCTTATGCTATTGGGCAAGTCATTGGCAATGGTGGCATCTTCAAAAAAAGCAAGGCGCCAATTGCCTAAACTCAAATAATCCGGACCCGCTTTTTTATCCAGCGCAAAGGAAAGCCTACTCGCAGTACTTCCATTCAATTCAAATTGAGAATAGTTTGCTTTTTCATCGTCAAAGGGCCCCACAATATCCGCCCTCACCACATTCTTGTTCCACGAAAAACCTTCTTTGATTAAAAACTCCTGATCATCAATTTTCAGATAAATCACATCCTTTCCCTTGTTCTTGTGCTTGGGTTCTTCAATGGCTTTGCGGCAGCCGGCAAGCATACATCCCGACAAGAGCAAAACACAAACAATCGTTTGAAAAATTAACTTTTTACTTTTCATCTTCTTCAAAAATTAAAATTCCTTACTTGGAATAATCCGCATCCATATAAAAATACAAGGACCCGCTTTTGCTGCTATCGCCAATTTCTTTGTAATCCACCAAAAAGGTGAAGGCGATATGTTGTTTCTTTTCGTCAAACTTTTCTATTTGAAAGCTGCGCGGTTTGATATCGTTTTCCCAAATATCCACCTTCTCTTGATGCTTTTCCGAATAGGCCATCACATTTAAAGAAAGGCGTTGCAGTTGAAGGCTGCCGTTGGCGCGGACCATCTCCAGGCTCACCCAGCTTGTACTAACAGGCGAATAATCTTTGTGCCGGAAGCCAATTTTTAAGCCCACTTCCTCTTGGCCATTGCGGGTAAAAAAATCCATCCTTGGCTTATAATCGCTTTCTTTCAAACCCCAAATAGAACCTCGTGCGGCACTGTTCAAATGCCAAGCATCGTGGATCAGGTGCTCGCTATCATCCACCTTTAAATAAACAAAATTACGCCCCTTGTTGCGGTGCTTGGGCTCTTCAATGTCTTTGCTGCAGGCATTCAAAAGAAAAATGAAGGCCATCCCTGCAAAAAAGGAAAATGCTTTCTTTAATAATTGGTTCCTCATGTTGTAAAGTAAAAAATGACAGGACTTTGGTGGGTCCTGTCATTGACGGTTAATGTTGGTTTAATTTTTTTTGCACTATTCTTTTAAGACTTTAGACACAAAACGATGCTGTTCTCCGGTAGAACTAATGTAGTATAGGCCGGCCGGCAAATCACTTAGGTTGAGTGGTATTTCGCTTTGTGTTGAATTTAATTTTTGTAACAGTCGTCCCTGCACATCCCTTACCTCTATCCATTTTTCTTCGTTGAGATTGCTTTTTAACAAGACCTCTCCGCGCGTAGGATTGGGCTGCAAGACAAACAGAACCCCTTCGCGCCCTGCTAGCATTGGTTTTGTTTCAGTGGCAGCCATGGTTTGCAAACCGGCAAGCAATTGTTGATTATCTTGATTGGGCTCATAGCCTTCTGCGGCATAGCGGATTCCGGACTGGGCACCACAACCCAAGGCTCCCATCAAAGAAGCTTCGAAATAAGCAACATTGCCTGTAGTAAAACCGGGGTGTAATTCAATGCGACTTCCGGCATGCAATACTACCACGGAACCGCTCTGAGGACTCACCGGACCACAAGTTTGAATCAAGCCGGCGGTATTGCTGTATTGAGGGGACATTTCTGCTTGAAAAGGTTGCATGCAATTGTCTCCGTATTTATCAACATCTCTTCCTGCCTTTATGGTTTCGCGGGCTTGGTAAGTGCCATTGGGAATGACCTCATTTTGAAAGGCAATATCTTTCTTGGCAATCAACTCTGTCATTACCCATTCAATATTTTCATCCGTAATTTCAACATGGGTCTGATTATCCACAGGTGCATACACCACATCGAAATGAGAAACATTGTGCTGTGGATCTTCAAATTTTTCACGTCCTTGGAAGAGAGAGTTTGTTACAGCCTGCGCCAAGGATACATTATTGTCGAAATCAATTATGCCCGCAGAAGAAAGCAAGGGAATAAAACAAGTGTTACTCTCTAAGCCAAAATCCTGGAAATAATCATCCGCATCCAATAAATTACAAACAGGCATAGGAAAAACACCTGTTGCGGAAAGCCACTGGGGCATGGAATTTACAAGCTCCTTAACATCATTTCGATAGCTGCCTGCCATATTATCCATGGGCAAACAATTACTCACATATACTTTCTTGGATAAACTGCCCCAAAGGGAGGTGCCAAGAAAAGGACAATTATTCAAAACATTCACCGAAGTAATTAGTTGAGGAGCCGCTGTTGTATTGGGCAAACTATACAATTGAATTTCAATGGCTCCTTCTCCATCAAGTGTTTGACAACCATTGGT
>JBILVQ010000255.1:0-4411 GCA_044370375.1 Bacteroidia bacterium | reverse complement strand
GTAGCATGGTGGCCGGTACCAAAAGCCATTTTAGGATCAATCAGCAATTCCATTTCAAAACCACTTTGGGAAGGATGAAAAGCAGCCCTGATGCGGCATAAATTACCAATTTCAACCGGCGGATAATTCTTTTCCCACTCCTCATTCCAGTTAACCTCAGGCATTAGTTGGCAGCTAACCGACCAATGCGAAGTGCCTTCGGGCTTTAACTTTTCTATGGAAGCAAAAATTTTTTCGTTGATAAAGTGCTCGGGCAAATAGGCTTTTAATACATGTTCGTCTTCGGTAAAACTTTCAAAACCCAATTCTCCGAGATAGGCCACCAAAATATCCACCTGCTCTTCGAAAGGTTCAAAATCTATGGTAAATTCATAGTAATTGCTCATGCTTTCATGGAGGAGATAATGGTTAAAAACTGATCGGCTTGTAAGGAGGCCCCACCTATTAATCCACCGTCAACATCGGGCAGGGCAAACAAGGTAGAAGCATTGCCGGCATTGCAACTTCCACCGTAAAGAATTGAAGTTTGTTCGGCCACGGTAGTGCCAAACATTTCGGTCAACACCCTGCGAATAAAGGCATGCATTTCTTGTGCTTGTTCGGGACTTGCTGTGAGCCCGGTGCCGATGGCCCAAACAGGTTCATAGGCAATGACCAAATGACCGAGATGCTCTTTAGTACATTGTGCTAATTCCGCCCGCATCTGGCCCTTCACAATTTCGAAATGAAGATTGGCATTTCTTTCGGGCAATTGCTCTCCGCAACACCAAATTACCGATAAGCCTGCTTTAAAGGCCTCTCCCATTTTTTGAACCAAAAAGGGGGCTGTTTCTCCAAGAATTGTTCTGCGCTCCGAATGACCAATCAGCGTCCACTTTGCACCACAAGAAGCAATCATAGCGGCGGACACTTCACCGGTATAGGCACCGGAAGCATGTGCTGCGCAGTTTTGCGAAGACAGTTCAACACCTTCGGTTTGGTTCAGCAATCCATTCAATGTAGCGAGGTAAGGAAAAGGAGGACAAAGAATAACGGTAGTATTTGAAACTTTGTTCAAGCCTGCTAAAAGCTCTTTGCATAAGGCTTCTGCCTCTTGCAGCGATTTGTTCATTTTCCAGTTTCCGGCAACAATTTTTCTTCTCATGTTAGGGTACTTTTCAGTTGAGTCTAACCCTTGGATCAAGCCATCCATAGATTACATCAACCATTATGTTTATGAATACAAAAAATACAGAAATCAACAGCACACTGCCCATGACAACAGGAAAATCAAAGGCATCCATGGCATCTACCATTTCTTTGCCTATGCCATGCCAGCCAAAGATATATTCAATGAAAACGGCCCCGGCCAACAAACCGGCAAACCAGCCGGAAGAGGCGGTAATTACCGGATTCAGCGCATTGGGCAATGCATGTTTGCGCATAACGCGCCACTCGCTGAGTCCTTTGGCGCGAGCTGTACGGATGTAATCTTGGGAGAGCACTTCCAAAAAAGAATTTCGCGCCAATTGGGCGATGGTGGCCAGCGGCCTGATGCCGAGGGTAAAGGCCGGAAGGATTAAACTTTTCCATTGAATGTGTTCTCCCCTGCCTAAATCGTCCATGGCATAGAGGGAACCGGTCATGTTTAATCCGGTGATGTGTGAAAGTTCGAAGCCAAAAATCCAGGCCACCAAGATGGCCACAAAAAAAGAGGGACCAGCCATGCCCAGGATGGTTACAAACAAAATAAAACGGTCCCAAAAGCTATCTTTTTTCAGGGCCATGATGGCACCCAGGCCAATGCCGGCAAGGGTTGCAAAAAACATGGCTGCTAGCGCCAGCACAAAGGTTTGCGGAAAAGCCTCGGCCAAAATTTCATGCACAGGTTTCCGGCTTTGAAAACTTCTTCCCAGGTAAGGAACTTTCAATAACCACAGCGATTCGGTTCCATCATAAAGGGTTATGGCCGATCGCAAAACAGCAGGATCGGCCTGAAAAGCAGATTCAGCATTGTTTTGTTGATAGCGGGAAATAGGAGAAAGATTGTTGAGGTAGATTAAAAAACGCGTGCCGGTTGAATGATTCAATCCTAATTCCTGACGAATGGCTTTTAATGATTCAGGATCTGACCTTTGTCCTGCCACCAGCCGAGATGGATCGGCAGGAAGCAAATTAAACAAAGCAAAGGTCAGGACCAGAACGCCCAACAAAACAAAGAAACCGTATAGCGACCTTTTTAAAAGAAATCTTCCCAAATTTATGGTGTCGGATGTTTTTTTCCGAACTCTTCAAATGTAGGAAAGTCATTATAATGCCACATATCCATCACCACACCTTTTTTCAACAAAATAAGTCCGGGATTGGAGCGAATCATGGTTTTCAACGTTGTTTCATCCGTAGCACAAAAATCGAAGGCTGCCTGCACCTCATGACGGAAGGCCTCTACCTCTGAGGGACTGGAAGCCGACAAGGCATAAATGGAATTTTATTCTTCTCGCATTCCTGAGCAAAAGGGTTGATTTTTGCAAAGGCTTCTTTATCGGTTTTGTTGATATTGTAACAAACCAAAAGGAAAACATAACCCTCTTTTTGCAATATTTCTTCGGTGATATCGCTGCCCTCTTTGCTGATGCTAAAGTCATGAATGGGTGGTTGATCTCCTTTTCTTACTACCTTATCAATACGGTCCACAAATTCATAAGTACTATCCACATCCTTGATTTGCTCGGGGGTAAACTCAATTTTTTGTCCGTTTTTCTGATAAATAAACACCATCACCACTGAATCTTTAACGGCACCGGGAGGTAATTGCATCCCTTCGGGAATGCTTTTACCAATGGCATAAGGACGAAAATCTTTCACCGGCAAATGATTGTAGCAATGCAGGGTGAACCAGGTAACGAGGATGGTGGATGCAGCCAACACAATCATATCACCTTTGGCCGAAACCATGGATTGAATCTTGTTGCGCCATGCGAAAATGGGAAGAATAAAAATCAAAAGACCAAGGTCTTTGCTGAACGACTGCCAAGGAGTTAATTTCAAGGCATCGCCAAAACAACCACAGTCGGTTACCTTGTTGAAATAGGCAGAGTAAAAGGTTAAGAAAGTAAAGAAAACAATCATGAGCATTAGGGCCCAGCTCACCAGTTTCATGCGGGTTCCGGTGAGGGTGGCTACTCCACAAACCACTTCAAAAACACAGATAAACATGGCCAGAAAGAGCGCCATGGGTTTAAAAACCGGGGTACCAAATACTTCAAAATATTCTTCCAGTTTATAGGCAAATCCAATGGCATCATTGGCTTTGATTAATCCGGAAATGATGAAGAGGACACCCACTAAAAATCTCGAAATGTTTACAAATGTTTTCATGTTTTGCTTTATCGGTTCATTTAATTTTCAGGCTTAGCAATTATCGGACCACCGGATTTTGTTCACGGATGCGAATAAGGGCAAACATGCCGTAATTGATGATATCAAGGTAGTTGGAATCGATGCCTTCCGAAACAATGGTTCGTCCGGCATTGTCTTCAATTTGTTTGATGCGAAGAATTTTTACCAATATCAAATCGGTCATGGAACTCACCCGCATGTCTCTCCAGGCTTCGTCATAATCATGATTTTTATCGGCCATTAATTGAAAGGCTCGTTCTGCTTGCTCATTGTACCAATCCAACAATGGCTCGTTCTTTCCGGTGGTATCCTGCGAGGAACCATGTTTCAATTGCAGGATGGCCATGATGGAATAATTGACCAGGGCCATGAATTCCGAACGGATATCATCCTTCACCTTCTGGGTTCCTTTTTCCTCGATGCTGCGGATGCGTTGCGCTTTGATAAACAACTGATCGGTAAGGCTGGAAGGACGAAATACCCGCCATGAGGCTCCGTAATCGATGAGCTTTTTTTCGAATATCTCTCTGCAGAAGGTTAATTCATGCAGATACTGTTTGCGGGTAACGGAGAGGTCGGCCATGCTTCTTTTTGCGGCCTCAAAATTAAAATTTTATTCCTGAAAGCGGAGGATTGGTTTCAGCACTTTGACAAATAAGTGAACCAGCATCAAAATACAGCTTAACAGGCCCTCATTTCAGGGAAAGCCTTTACTTTGCAATCCATAAAAGCGCATGGTACGACCGCCCAAACAAACAATTTTTAACATCAAAGGAAAGCTGGTTGAAATACATTTTCCTTGTGTAATGGGGATTGTTAACCTTACACCGGATTCATTTTTTGCCGATAGCAGAACCCTTGATTTGGGTACGATTCATCAAAAAATTGAGCAGCAACTGCAAGAGGGGGCATCCATCATCGATTTGGGAGCGGCCAGTTCGAAACCCGGTTCGGCCATCATCAGTCCTGAAGAAGAACAACAACGATTGCTTCCTTTTCTGAAAACACTGCAACATCAGTACAACCAGGTGTT
>JBILVQ010000253.1:0-4420 GCA_044370375.1 Bacteroidia bacterium | reverse complement strand
AAAAACAAAAAAGTTAAAATTGAGTTATCGGAATAAGTATTAAAGGGTATGCCGACTATTCTTTTGCCGAAAATTTTTTAGGACTTTACTGCTTTCAATCCTTTTGTTATTGGGGTTTTGATAAATTCCCCAAAAGGCAAAGGAAGTAAATCGTTAAGAGGGTTTATTGGAAGAAAGAACACCCGGTACCAGCAAACGAATCATTGGTCCGGAGGTTAAACTGGTTACGAGTGCCATGATTACCAGAGCGACAAATATTTTTTCGTTGATCAAGCCTGCATTAAGGGCCAATGTACCAAGAATAATTTCCATGGCCCCGCGTGCATTTAAACCAAATCCAATGGCCAAGGATTCGCGGTTGGGAAAACCGCCAATTCTAGCGCCAATAAAGGCACCAATAATTTTTCCCAGGTAAGATAGCACAAGGATGCCCAACACCAAATTCAGGTCGAAGAAAGCATGAAAATTTACTTTTAAGCCAATGGAAACAAAAAACAAGGGAGCAAAAATATTGGTCACAAACTGATGAATAATTTCTCTTGCCTCTTCGCGCAAATGAACAGAATCGCCTACGGCTATGCCGGCAATGAAGGCACCTAAAATAGCATGAATGCCGATTATTTCGGTGAAGGCAGCTGATAAAAAACAAATACCCAAGGAAATAGAAAGTACACCACCGGGCCACGACAATTTGGTTTGAATCCAAGGTAGTGCACGGTTGAGGATATTTTTTCCGATGGTAAGCATAAAAACACCAAAGCCAAAGATGTAAGCAATGGTGAACCATACGTTCGAAAAATCCGACTGTTGAAAGGAGGCAAGAATAAAGCTAAAAATAAGCCAACCCAACAGGTCGTTGAACATGGCAGAAGCAATAATGATCAAACCGATTCGCGTTCGGAAAATACCCATATCGATGAGGATCCTTGCTATAACCGGAAGAGCAGAAATAGACAAGGCGGTTCCAATAAAAAGGGAAAATAACAAGGGGTCATTTTCATGAAAATCGAAAAAGCCCGGTTTGAAATAAGCCCAATAAAAACCTAATCCAAAAGGAATCACCATGCTAAAAAACGAAGTAGAAATAGCAGCTTTACCTTGTTTAAGCACCAAGGGTAATTGAACTTCCATGCCTGCCACAAACAGCATCATGATGACGGAAATTTTTATAATTCCCTCCAAAGCGATGCTCGCATTGCCTACATCAGGAAAAATCCAGGCGGATGTTTCGGGAGCCATGGCGCCAAAAACAGTAGGACCCAAAAGAATACCCACCACAATCTCACCCATCACGACCGGAAGTTTTGCCATACGGCCTATCTCGGACGCCAACCTTGAAAAGATGAGCATCACCGACATGGACAACAACAAAACAATTACATCATGATGGGATAAACCCATAAAAATCTATACTCTTGAGTGAATGATTAATAAATTGCAAGGCATATCCGCTAGGATGTACTCAATATCGTGGGTAAATATTCTGTCGAACAAACCCAAATGAGTATCCGGAGAATTAAACACCACCAAATCAGATTTGTTGGCACGGGCATAAGAACTAATGGCATAACCCGGTTTTCCATTGACCGCTTCAATTTTTATGTCAACGCCTGATTTATCAATGCTATCAACCAATGCAACCAAACGGCTGTGGTCCTCATCAAACATTTCGCGCTTAATTTTTGTCACCTCCGGCTCCGAATTGGCATCGGCCATGGTCATGGACAGCATGGGTAAATTTATTTCCTGCACAACGGTGAACTCTTTGATTTTCTCCTGCTTTCCAATGTAAGAAACGGTTTTCAGCGTGTGTATGGTTTTGGGATTATCCACCCCATTGACCACAATTTTGGCAAATTTCTTCGGATTAATAGACGGATTGGTGAGCAACAAAACCGAACACTTGGCTCTTCTGCTAATGTTGCGGGCAATAGAACCAACGTAAAATTTGTAGAGATTTTCTTTTTCAAGAGCCCCTATAATAAGCAAGTCAACCACATTGAGTTTACATAACTTCAAAATAGTATCCACCGGTTCCCCTTCCATCCATATTACCCTGAATTTAAGTTTGGTAATACCAACCTTTACCATTAATTTTTCCAATCGCTCTTCATCATCGGGGTCTTTTTTTCCTACATGAATGATGACCAAACTGCTGCCATAAAGCTGTGCGATTCTTTTTGATTCATACAACAAGCCTTCTAATCGCGGTGAAAAAGCAATGGCCACGGCAATGGTTTCGAAAGGAAAAGAAGGCCTTCGTTTTAAAACGTTTAAATCCATATTGTGCGTTTTAGGAGGAAAAATCTCTCCTTCTTTTGTTTGTGCGTGTAAAGTTATGCCAATGTCGTCAATTTAATTCACATAATTCAGAAAATGTGGTAAACAGCCCTTAATTTTTTGAAAAGACGAAGGAAAAACTTCAACGGCAATTGATTTTGACTTGATTGGGCGGAGCTTAAACGATAGATACGAGGAAAGAAAATTCTAGCTCAGGCCGAGCATCATGATGGGCGGAGCGAAGAGGCCGCAATAAAACCGGTGGTCCATGCCGCCTGAAAATTAAATCCACCGGTAATTCCATCAATGTTGAGTAATTCTCCTGCGAAAAACAAACCCGGATGCAGTTTGCTTTCCATGGTTTTTAAATCAATTTGTTTTAAATCCAAACCGCCACAGGTAACAAACTCTTCTTTGAAAGTAGTTTTGCCTTCGGCCCTGAAAGGAAAAGCATGCAAGAGGTTTACCATTCGGTTAATGTTCCGATGCGAAATATCCGCCCAATTCATTTGCTCGGGTATGTCCAACAACCCACAAATAAATTCCCAAAAGCGTATCGGAATTTCAGGAAATGGTTTGCTTTTTATTACTTTTCCAAGGGCATGATTCAATTTTTTTTCTTGAAGTATTTTTTCCAATTGATTGACTTTAAAATCTGGCAACCAATTGATTGCAACATCAAACTTATAGTGATTGTCATGTAGATGAAGGGCAGCCAAGGCCGACATTTTAAGGATGGCAGGTCCGCTCAATCCCCAATGCGTAATCAACACAGGTCCTTTGGTTTTTTCCTTGAAACCACTAATGCTTACCACTGCATTTTGAACACTAAGGCCCATTAAATTTTTTAAAGGATGCGGATTGAGATTGAAGGTAAAAAGAGAAGGTACAGGTGCCTTGATCGTGTGTCCGGTTTTTTCCAACCATTCATAATGACGTTTTTGTGGTGAACCACCCGTGGCAATCAATACATTTTGGGCCCGCAGCATCCCGCCATTTTCAGCCAGTAATCCAATTCCATGATCATCAAAAATTAAATCCTTGATGCCTGTTTGTTTTTTTATGATTACCCCTAAACGACTGCATTCGTTGAGCAGACACTGAATAATTTCTTCCGAATCGTCCGAAACAGGAAACATTCTGCCATCGGCTTCTGTCTTTAAGCGAACGCCTCTAGCGGCAAACCACTCCACCGTATCTTTTGCATGAAACCTAGAGAAAGGTCCTGCCAATTCTTTTCTTCCCCTGGGATAATTGGGTAATAATTGTGCCGGTTCGAAACAAGCATGGGTTACATTGCATCTGCCACCACCGGAAATTCTAACTTTGGAAAGCAACTTATCCGACTTCTCCAGAACAAGGATTTTTTTTTCCGGATTTAGCAAGGCAGCATTTACAGCAGCGAAAATACCCGCAGCACCTGCTCCAACCACAATCAAGAAATAGGGTGACTGCATTTCATTCAAAGCCTGTTGTTGTTTCTTTGTTGGATTCAAAGATGCATTTTTACCTGCATTAATACCAACAAATTACAAGGATGCGTTTCAAAAATTGCTATTCTTGAAATTTCGGCAGGCTAAACAACAAAAGAAAAAAGCGCGCGAATCCTCGTTGTTAAGCGAATGACCGGATGGGCTTAGCGAAAGTCCAAATTAGGACATAAAAGGTTTCAAGACCTGCTCTAATTGATTTGCCTGCATGACACCGGATTGGCGCCAAACCATTTTTCCCTCTTTGAAAACCGCCAAGGTAGGTACCCCTTGAATTTGGAACTGCTGCGCCAATTGCGGATTTTTATCAACATCAATTTTGATGATAACGGCTTCTTCCCCTACCCTGTTCTTTAAATCCACCAAAATAGGCTTCATCATTTTACATGGTCCGCACCATTCTGCGAAAAAATCTACAAGGGTTGGCTTGCTGCTATTGATAAGTTGGGTGAATTGATTGTCCATTGATTTCGTTTTGAGCCTATTGAAAAGGATTCTTGTTTGATGCTGCAAAGGTAAGCAGGGCCGAAATGAAAAATTGTAACAAAAGTCATACAATCTTCAGTTCGGTCAAAATTCATTGTGCTTGGTCAAGGCCATTCATTTTCCATCCGTGAAAAGGGTTTGACTAAAAAAATGCTTTGCATCAG
>JBILVQ010000252.1:0-4448 GCA_044370375.1 Bacteroidia bacterium | reverse complement strand
GGTCGTAAAAAAATTTATTGAGCAAGGAACGAATCATGGTTCGGCATTCAGCAAATGGAGACGATATCCGGCAGAATCGGCAAAGGTACAGGTGGTTTGTTCATCCAAAAAAGCTTGAAATCCTCCTCGATAATTTTTCAATTGTTCGTGCACCAGAAAGTAATTGCAATGCAGCGTATCGGCCAACATTTTCCGCAAACTATTGGCACCAATATCAACCGGAAAGGCGTGCTTCCCGTGGATATCGTAATACTCCCTATTTCCGCTCCATCCAAACAATCCTTGGTGTTGTGTATGCACAAAAAATTCGGGCAGATTATCAACATACACCTTGTCGTCAATTCCCAAATGCGCATTCATGTATTCAAAAACTCCGGCAGTGGTTTGCTTTGCAGCAATTGTTTTGGCAATTCTTTTTTGATAGCGGGGATAAAAATCAACAACCAGAAAAAGGGATGTATTGAATACCTGCAACAAAAGAATGGCTTGAAAGACTTTTGTTCTTAAGGTTTCCTCTTTAAAAATCATGGACAAAAACCAAAAGGAAATGGCGGTGAATAAAGGAAACAGGGTAAGATGGTAGCGGTAATTAATGTTCGCCTTAAGCGCAATAAAGCCAAACATCAACATAATAGGAACAATCCACAACAAGTGGGTATGGGTATAAGAAAATCTTCTTCTGTAAGCCAACACCAAAATTCCGGGAAGAATAATCCAAACGAGTCCACCCAAGTATTTAAAATAAAAAAGTGATCCGAGGTATTTGTTGAAGATGGCCCTGAAAGGCGGATCAATGGAGCGATTGATTTCATCGAAGCTTACTCCTTCAAAGGGAGGAAAAAAAAGGGCAGCATAAACCAACAGCAATACAAAAAAATAGGCGGCAATCAGGAACCGGTTTCTGCGGTTTTCGTTGTATGGTTCAGGCACATTACTCATCCCAGCATTTCTTTTAAAAAGAATTTTGAACTCTCACCCAATTCAAGAAAATAATGAATGCCACCAAAAAACACCAGCCCGACCAGAAAGAGGAAAATGTGATTAAAAGAATAATCGCGTTTTACAATGATGATAAAGGTTGAAAAGGCCAGCAGCACAGCCACAATAGCACCAATGAAATGCAAATAGGCCATGAGTCCGAAAACCAGAGAAAGTACAGGGAGTGGCACCTGATTTCCTTTCATAAGACTAAAGAAAAGAAAGAAGCTAAGCACGAGCATGAAAATGCGCATGGTTTCGAGATGAAATTGAAGGGTGGAAAAAATCAATCCAAGCGAAAGAATTAAATAAATGCTTGCATATTTTGCCAACCCGGGCTGAAAACGTTTAAAGCTTAAATGAAAAAACAACACAAGCAATAAGGTATAATAACCGGATAAAAATTTAACCCCAAAAAAGGGCAAGGGTCCAAAAACGAAGGTTAGGGCTTGCTCCATGGCAAAGAAAATAGGATAACAAAGGCCATGCATGCCTACGTAGAAAAAGCCGGTTTCTTGGTTATAGCGATAATGAAAAGGATCAAATCCATTCACCATTGATTTACCAAGGGCCAGGTATTCAAAAGTATCATGTTCGGTAACAGGACGCAACCAGGCATAAAACGCATAAGCCAGCATAAAAAGCAAAGCAGGAAAAAAGTATTTGCCCCGTTCCCAACAAGATGCAATAATATCACGGTGCCACCTTTGCAGACGACCGCTAAAAAAAGCATAAGGAAGCAGGGCTAACCAAAAGGCAATCCAAACAATGGTGGCAGAGCCAAATACCAAGGCATAATAAAACAACAGCGAAGAAAAGAAGGGAGCAAGTCCTAAAGAGGCAACTAATTTAATATCACGCGAAGCCGACCAATCGCGTTGAAAAAAGCTATAGAGCATGGGTGCCGGCAAAAGCAAAGAAATAAAAAAGACGAAAAAGCTAATCCACTCCATGTCTTAAATGCTAATTTGCCATATTTTTTTCAAACTCCATCGCTGATACATCACCTGCACAAGATAAGAAATTCCTGTTCCTAAAGCAGAACCCAAAACACCAAAAACAGGAACGAACAGCAAATTTAGCAGCAAATTGGATACAAACACCAGTCCGATAAAATTCGTTTGGCGCCCCGGAAAGCCCCATTGATTAAACAGCATGTTCAATGGTTGATACCCGGCACTCAGTCCGCAAAATCCAACCAAAATGGCAAATACGCCCCATATCAACCAGGGATCATCTTCTACCTCAAACACCACAAAAACCAACGGAAAAGCAGCGATGGCCACCAGTGCGAAAAGGCCAATCAGACGATAAGATCTCTTTACTATTTTTCGAAGCACCCGCTGCGTTAAATCCTTGTTGTAACGGGCATGCAAACGGGTTAATACCGGATTTAAATTGTTGCGCAATAAAACGGGTAATTGCTGAAAGCCCTCGGCAAAGGTGGAGGCAAAACTATAAATGCCAACAGCAGCATCGGAGAGAAAAACACCCAAAATAAAAACATCTACGCGCGTGTTTACATCGAGCAAAATATTTCCCAACAAAGCCTTCATCCCAAAGCGAAACTGAATGCGCTGCCAAACGAAAAAGCGAGTTTTCGAAAGTTGAAAATGAAGGTAGGGCAATGAATAAAGGGCAAGGGCAAAAAAAAGAAAGAACTCGGCCAGACCAAGCGTTACGGCCAAATATTTAGCCTCAATTTGCCAGACATAGAAAAGAACAACGCCTAAAAACATGAGGACAAAGCGAAGCAATTGAAAAATGGCGAAGGCTTTCATTCTTTGGAAGCCATTGTGAAAAGAAAGCAACACTTTGTTTAAGGAAAAAAATAACAAGCCGGGTACCACATAAAAGAAGGCTTCGGAAACAGCCTTGCTATTGAGCAAATAGCCCGGTATTTTCCAAAGCAGCAAACAGGGTATGATGACCAAGACAGAAGAAACAAAGGCCTGACTCAAAGCACTCAGTACAATATAATTGGCGTAAACGCCATGGGTGATAAAGCGAGGAATGTAGCGTTGTACGGCCAAATGTACCCCACCTACCGCCAGCTGCGACAACAAAATATATAGGGCGTACACCTGATTATAAATACCAAGGGTTTCGGCATTGTAAACTTGTAGTATAAATAAATTGATGGAAAAACCCAACACCGCCACAAAGCCAAAGCTGACCATGTTCCAAAGTAAATCGGCATTGAATTTATTCACTCCACTCATAAAATAACCACCTTGTACAATACGTACTGACTATGATCGATGTAAGCGGTAATGCAAAAATTTTTCAAATAATTCTTCCACTCCAGGTTATAATCATCATAAGGTTTAAAGCTAAGAATGTATCGTACCTTTAAATCATTGACCAGGTGTTTTGAAAGCTCATAGCCCTTGTATTTGGCCAGCAACTTGGCTTTTCCCTTGGCGGTATAATAGTCATCATCTTCACACCAATAATAAATGCCTCTTTGTTCGGTAAAATGCCATTGAATGGGCAAATTATTGTTTAAGATACGCTCCCCTTTTTCTAACTTGAGGTTTTTAATAAAGGCCATCATCATCTCCGGTTTCTGCTTAAACACAAAAGGTTTTTCAACATAAACCCAATAGTTGGGCAAGGTCAAGGCAATGTTTTTTATTTTCACTTTCAAGAATGGGCCGAGCAATTCCGGTTTTCGCCAAAAGTTTCGAACGCGCTTTTTGATGACAGGACCCAAGCTGCCCATCCAATGGATTTTGTTTTCTATCCTTTCGAGCAGTCCCGGTCCTTCGGGTTCTAAAATTTCAACCTGCTTTTGCTCCTTGTGTAGATTCAGAAAATAGCGGGCATCATTAGCCAATATGCCCAATAATCCAATAAACAACACCAAGCGCATGTAAGGCAACAACCTAAAATGTTCGCTCAAACGCCAAGTGGCATAAACCACCAAGGAAAGGGTCATGGGTAATAAAGTAAGCGCGTATCTGCGGTTAAAGTATCCCTTTAAGCCAACCAAACAAACAGCCAAAACAAAAAACAGAATAAGTGCTTTTTGCCAATGGGGTCTGTTACGAATGGAAAATAACAAATACAGCAGCACCGGTAATGCCAACCAGTTGATATTGCCCATAAAACCAAAGGCAAAAAACAAACCCAGATAACCATTTAACCATAATTTACCGGGTGTTTCAATTCCTCTGGCAATAAGATTAGCATCGGTAATGCTTGGATCCACCCCATCAATAACGGCATATACCAAAAGTGTTACCAGGGTATACACCACAAGTCCTGCCAGCACCCTGAAAGTCAACTCCGGATTGGCTTTCAGGGCAGCTATTGTCTCGCGACTAATAGTACTTAATTTGCTGAAAAATCCAACCGGTTCCATAAAAAGTATCGATGAGATAATGAATACCACCCAACAACAAAACCATGATTACACAATACGTTAGCAAACGCATTCTGTACAACCAAGGTTGTTTCAAAAAAAC
>JBILVQ010000250.1:0-4458 GCA_044370375.1 Bacteroidia bacterium | reverse complement strand
CTTTTTCTGCGAAAGCTGAATAAGCTTTTGTGGCGCATTTTTTCTGAGATGGATTGCCCTGCAAGCATCATTGCATTCAACCGGTTTGCTTGTAATGGATGTTTAAATTCCTGCGTATCCTATTCTTTTGTATAAACTATCCTCTGCCATTGAAATCCCCTTTCCTTGCTGCAGTTTGTTGATTAACTCTTCGCCTTCAATAAGCCTGATTCCTCCGTCAACAGCAGCAACGTTATTGCTTGTTTCTTTCCTTGCCTTTAGGCTGTTTGCCATCAATGGGTTCTCCGCTTTTTTGTTTTTCTTTTGTTGGCTTGCCTTGTATATATAAACCGTGTCCCTTTGGATAACCGTTGTTGGAATGGATTGTGCTACGTAAACCGTATCATGAATCGTATTCATTACCATGCTTGATTCTGTTCTGAAAATTAGACTCAACAACCAGCCTGCTGTCATCAAGACAAAAACAGCTGCCGCCTGCCACAACGGAATGGTGTATGTTTTTTTCTTGGATTGTAATGAATCAAAGAATCGTTCATTCAGCCTTTCTGGAACCGGACTTTGTTTATCTGCCGCCAGATGTTGGTGCATGGTCCTTGATGCGAAGGATAATTGAAGGTAGCTTTCTTCCGACAAATACCTTGCTACAAGTTCTTTCTGATCTGCATTTAGTTCCTCGTATGGAATCTTTTCAATAAGCAACCATATTTTTTCAGGCAGTTCGGGCAGGTTTTCCATCATGGCTTTAGTTTTTTAAAAAGGTTGAAAATGCTTTGAGTTGAAGACTCATTTTTTTTAATAAATAGAAAATTCTTGATTTTACAGTACCCTCCGGTAATCCTGTAATCTGGGCAATTTCTTTGATGCTTAATTCTTGTTGGTAGCGAAGGAGAAGAATTTCTTTGTCTTCTTCATCCAAGGTATTTAGCGCATCATCAATTTTGTTTTTTAAAAGGACAAGGTCAGCTTTGTTTTGACTTACTTCATAAACATCCGGCCCTGTGTCAAGATTTTTTATGATGTTTTTTCTTTTGTTGCTGTTTCGCCATTCATTCCTACACATGTTGGCAGCAATGGTGAAAATCCAAGCCCTTGCATTTTTCGCTGGATCGAAGTTTACAGCATGTTCTATTAATTTAATAAACAGTTCATGGGTAAAATCTTCTGCCAGTTCTTGCCTGCCATTAAACATGCGCAGGAAATACCGATAGAGCGCCATACTATGCCGTTTGTAGCATTCAGCAAGACAATCCTTGTCGCCCAGTGCAATTTTTTTAAGCAGCAATTCATCGCTCAATTGCTCCGGCTCGGTTTTATGGAATCGAAAGGAGAACAAGCTGCTTACTTTAGATATTCTTTTATCGTTTCTTCTTGTCCGCAGGTTTGAGCAATGGCCACAATTTGATTTTTTAGCCTTTCTGCCTTGTCGGTATCATTGCTTAATTGGTAGTGTTCATACAAGGTAATCATGGGAACCAAATAATTGCCATGCGACATTTTTAAAGAGGATTCGGCAGGGTCTTTGGCGAAATTCAGATGTAGGTAATCGAGTGCAAACACTTGTTCAAAATTCTTTTTCAGCACAGCAATGTTGTCGAATTTTTTCTCGCTGTACTCATAAGCCAATCCTACAAGGTATAGGTTCGCTTCATGTTTTTGGGTAAAGGTCGGATGAACGGTTAATCCTGTATAGGTCTTTCTTCCTGCCTTGTTCGCAGCAATGTTCTTAATTATAGATTCATTGAATGCATTGAATTTTTCCTGACTTTGCATCGCATAGATGGGCTCAAATCCAATTTTTTCGCTCATGGCCTTGTGATAGTTTTCGAGGTAAAGCATACTCAAATTAATCAACTGCACATCTTTACGGATGCCAAAAACACTTTGTAAAATCCATACCGGATAGGTGTCATTGTCGCCAATGGTTAGTAGGATGGCATTGGGCGCCAGCGAATTCAAAACATTGTAATTATAGGTTAAATATCCCGGTGAGATTTGACCTGCATCGTGCCATTTCTTCAAGAAAAAATCTTTCTTCTCTTGGTCTTGCTTTAATTCATAAGCCGCCACAAAATCGGGGTAGGTTTCCGTCCGTTCAGGATTGATGGCGTATGCCTTTTCTAGGTAGGAAAATTTAGAAAGATCATTGCCGCTGTTCAACCAAGTTAAGTAATTGAACTCGAAAGATTCGGGAATGTTCTTTTCCATTTCCTCAATAATGCCCTTTAATTGTTCCCATCGTTTTTCATTTTTCAGCGTATCCGTATTGCTTGAAATGGCCACATAACGATTGGCGCGGTAATAATTGAACCATGCTTCTGCATTTTTTTTGTTTTGGTCTAGTTCCTTTTTCCACAAAGCAACTTGTTGAGCGTAGTATTCTGTACTCTGGTGGACTTTGGTCAGACTTTCAATTTTTTCCGGTTTTTGTGCGAGGGCTATCTGGCTGAATCCCAAGAAAAGGATTAATAACAAGTGCATCGGGGATGTTTTGATTTTGCTTTTCATCTTGATTTCGTTTTGCGTTTTGTTCGATTTCTATGGTAGTACACCCCAAGACAGATAACGTTCAAAAAAAACGAAATATTTTGTTCAAATGGTTAAAATGCAAGCATAAACAAGCGATCCAGCCTAGATTCAGACTGGAAACAAGTTTTAATTGTAAGTTGCGGCAAGGAGCAAGCAACCGGAATTTGTGCCGGTTCATGGTCCTTAGGAAAGGCTTTGCTTAATCTTTCTTTTCGAAGATGATCAGCGTATAAACGAAATTTTCTCCTGAGCTGGTCAGTTGTTTGATTTCGTAGCCCAATTCTTTTTTTTCGTTGATAAAGCGGGTGATGATTTTTTGATTTTCTACCATGATAGAATCATTTAAATTTCCGCCCATCATTTTCAGCTTTTGCAATGGGATGGTTTGTGATTCGCCTTTTTCATTCACAAAGGATATCCTGGAAAGCACCGCAGAACCACTTTCAACGATTTTGGCAGTGGCAATTTTTCCGGAGGATTGTGCATTGATTTTACTGAAAAGTAAACAAAAAGAAAGAACAAGGAGGCAGGTGATGTTTTTCATGATGCTGATTGATTATTGGGTAAAGGTATAGGACTTTTCTATCCTGCCAAACTGTCCGAAGTTTAGTTGATTTTTTAAATTGGATTAAACCCAATTAACCGGTGTTTTAAACCAACGTATATACTTCGGACAGGTTGGCAAGTTAACCGGTGTTTTAAACCAACGTATATACTTCGGACAGGTTGGCAAGTTAACCGGTGTTTTAAAACCAACGTATATACTTCGGACAGGTTGGCAAGTTAACCGGTGTTTTAAACCAACGTATATACTTCGGACAGGTTGGCAAACGAATAAACTTCGGACAGGTTTGCACAGGTTGGCAAAAACGCGCTAGGAGAGGACCTCATGATGCGGTGCCTCCTTTGCTTCGGTAAAGGACAATGCTATAGTTTTGTATTGTTCTGAAGCTTTCAGGGTTTCATGGTATTTTCTGCAAATCAATAATACAGTTTTTTTGCCGAAATAGTTTAAGTTAGAGGCATTCCAGGTAAATGGCAAATCAAGG
Organism: Bacteroidia bacterium; assembly: GCA_044370375.1. Classification (GTDB taxonomy): domain Bacteria; phylum Bacteroidota; class Bacteroidia; order UBA4408; family UBA4408; genus JBILVQ01. Next base: position 883 of record JBILVQ010000250.1, on the reverse strand, counting down.
TAAGCAACCAAAAAATCTGTAAATCCGAAAATTTCAAATCCTTATTCAATTTCCTCCTCAAACTCATCATTGGTTCTGGGTTTTATGGGTTTGTCGAGAAATTTAATAAACCCTGCCTCGCCATTAAACCACGAGTGAAGTTCCTTCCGCATTAAAAATGTCGATTCATTATTGGTCAGCAAATGAAAGGAAGAAAACTCCCAATCCTGTATGCGCTTTTTTAGGCCGTGATGAACAGGATTGGCGTGAATATAAAACACCAGATTAAGTAAATAGCGCTCATCGCAAACAGGTTTTAATTTGAAGGGTTTCATAAAGAGGCCGCCTTTCCTACCTTTTACCTTATTAAACGATTGGGCATAACAACTGAATAGCTTGCCGAATTGTTTAGAATACTGCCTTTGAATGGCCAAATGCAAAGATTCTTCCTCGGTAATTTTTTTGAGCTCAGGGAAATTTTTTATAACATCCTCCTTCGGTTTTGTTTTAATTAGAAAATGAAAATGATTAGGCATAAGGCACCAGCAGTAGGTGTCTGCAACAGGGCGCAAATACATAGCATATTTATTAATGAAGTACTGAAAGTTCTTTCTCTCTAAAAATAATTTCTCCCAGCCATTCGCCCTATTGTAAATGTGATAAAAGGTATCTGATTCTAACATATAAAATAAACTAAAAGTTAAGCAAACCTATTTTGCAAAAGTAAAACTTTTGCCAACCTGTCAGAAGTTTTAGAAGATTTTTTAAATAAAATTAAGCCAAATTAACCGGTGTTTTAAAACCAACGTATAAACTTCCGACAGGTTGGCAAACGTATAAACTTCCGACAGGTTGGCAAACGTATAAACTTCCGACAGGTTGGCAAACGAATAAACTTCCGACA
>JBILVQ010000056.1:0-15337 GCA_044370375.1 Bacteroidia bacterium | reverse complement strand
GCATGATGCTGATGCAAATTAGAGAAAAGCTGTGCAGGGCTTACCTCCTTTACCCTCCCCAATTGATCGGGTGAAACATTTTTAAATACAAAATTCAATTCCTGCATGGGTCTGAACAATGCAGCAGCAGCGCGTGCTCCGCGGCTTTTGCCATGCAAACTTACCATGAAAGAGCGGGTTCCGAAATCGCGGGTGAAAACCCTGACTACTTTTTGCGAATCGGAAAAGGGAGTTAGTTGGAGAACAATCCCAACCGACTTTTCATACATCAGCGCGTAATCAAAATTTTGGTTGCTAATCTTTGAGAGCCATCCGGATTAGTAAGGTAAACCATATACACACCGGAACGAACCTTTGAGCCTGAAAAGTTTTGCCCGTTCCATACCGCCTGACCACCCAAAGCTTTTGTGGTATAAACGAGATTACCACTTACATCACTAATTTTTACATCGCAATCGCGCACCAAACCTTTTATAGCAATCACTCCATCAAAATCACCCTTCACAGGATTCGGATAAGCATACACATCCGTAAATGCAGTGTCCGGTTCGGTGGCGGTATATTTATAAGACAACAAACCTTTTGACGTTGCAAAAAACACTTCACCGGATTCACCGTTTATAGCAATAGCGCGGATGTAATCGGAAAAAAGCGGACTATTGGCTTCGGTAAAATGAATAAGCTCGCGGGTTCCATCAGGACTCATAAGGTAAACACCACTGGTGGCAGTACCTATCCATTTTCGATTCGCTCCGTCAACTGCTATGGCCGTTACTACTTCGTTCTCTAATAAATTCTCAACATAACCACCTTGTTCAATGAGAATTTTTTGTGCCTCCCAATTGCTATCGTCAAAAACACTACCCGGGGTATAAAAAACGGCAATGCCTTCATTGGTGCCAACCCAAATTTCTCCGTTCTTGTCCTCAGCAATGCTGGTTACATCATTGCCCGGCAGACCTCCGTTTCCTTCGCCAAAACCAAGTTTTTTTAATTTATCATCACTTTTATTACCGATGGTACCATTTTCGTCAAAGGCCAACAAACCTCCTCCATCGGGCATGATCATCCACTTTTGATTAAGCTGGTTAACAATGATTTTGGAAATTCTGAAATTACCGGTCAGGTTTTGTGTAAAAAAACGATCCCATGATTTGGTTTGATTGTTAAAAACAACAATACCATTCGGGACTAAAGAATTGGTACACCATAAATTACCGGCAGGGTCAAAGGCGAGTCCGGCAACACCTACAAAACTATAGCCGGGGATGGTATCAAGAGAAGAATTGCGGTTATTGATGATAGATTCAATGGCACGATTTCGGAAAGCAATGATGGAACTTCCCCAAGCAGCGGCAAAAAAACGGCCGGTATCTTTGGGATCGGGCGTTACCACTAAAACATCAGAAGCATTATTGGCTTGTGATTGAATATAATAGCCATCCACTACTTTCCATTCATTGTTTTCGAAAATAGAGATGCCATCGTTGTTGTATTGTTTTCCCCATTGATCCTGATCGCCGGGAGCGATGTATATTCTTCCGCCCGCGGTCGACAAATCATACACTTTGTTCGTGGAAGGACCCGAAGGTTTGGTAATAAAATAATTGGAGCTGTTAATTTTACCTCTTACCAATGAGTTGTTGTTATCGGCAATCCATAATTCCTCCCCTTCCATGGCTGCTTCACGCGGAGCGGACCCATTGCCGTAACCGCCTTTGAAGCCCATAAACTGCAAAGAAGAATTATATAAATTTACACTACCGCCAAATGAAATTAATAAATACTCCTCATTAGAACGTAATGAAAAACACCCGTAATCAATGGTTGAATCAAGTTTAACCCAAAGATTGTTGGCTGCATCAAACCAACGAATCATTCCATTATCACTCCCTACTACTTCATTAACAAAAACTTTATTGCTAAAAAAAGTACAGGAGTTGTGGTTTGTTGCCGGCAACAAGGTGTCTCGTTTCCATTGTGTGTTATCGGATAAAAAAGCGCTACTGCCATTCCCTTTAAAAACACCAACTTTGGTTAGGGCATAATAGTGGGTACCATCATAGGTAACATCATTGATAGCAAGGTCTCCGTTATTGCCAACATACCAGGTTTCTTTAATTTCTCTTTTGCGTAAATCTAATTTAACAATACCAAAGCCACAGGCCAAGTATGCAAATTGATCGAGCACAAAAACATTGTTGATGGTTTTATCGCCTGCGAAATTTTTGTTCTTAATATCCGGCAGGTTATAAATTTCATTGTCGGTAATTAAATCTATATTGGTGTTGGAATAAACTACCACCAGCGTTTTTTCTGCTTTACTGTAGGCAACCTTCTTTGCACCTACATCCGACAATCCTTCTACTTTGGTTTGACGTTGGGTGGTGCCATCCCGCTTATCAAACAAAAACAGATTTCCATCTGCGGCACAATAAACCTTCTCGCCGGCAATGGCTACCGAAGTTGCACGGTTGTAGGCCAAATGGTCGCGCCATTGACCAATAGCAATGTCCTGTGCCAGAAGCTGAAAAAAGCAACAAAAAAACAAAAGGGTTAATCCCGAAAATCTCAAAACCATAATTTTTAGCCTTACAAGTATAAGGATTTAGGCCCAAATAACGTTTTGGCTGTCCTTTTATTGCAGAAAATTACATTAAAAGGGCAACATTGGCCCTCAAGTTCTTACTTTTTCTGCCTACCATTCAAAACAAGGCCTTCTGAAGAAACCGCTGAAAGGTGTTACTACAAGATTTAGAATATCTTTGTGCAAAATTTTCTGCTATGAAAAAAACGCTGTTATGGCTTCTTTTGGCCTGCTTGAACCTTGGATCTTTTGCACAAAATGCACTTAGTATTGAGGGCTTAATGAATTTCAAGAGAATTGGTGCACCAGCCGTTTCTCCCGACGGCAAAAACCTTTGTTATGCTCTTGAAGAAATTAACGTTGAAAAAAACAAAGGGTTTAAAGATTTGTATGTGATATCTGCAGACGGAAAAAAAAATCTCCGTATTTCAGAAACTCCTGAAAAAGAATGGAATCCTCAATACAGCCATGATGGAAACACCCTATTCTTTCTATCCAACGAAGGGGGCACACCACAAGTTTGGGCATGCAAACCAGACGGTTCTTCCAGAAAAAAAATTACCGATGTTAAAGATGGCGTGGGAGGTTTTTACATTAACTCACTAGCGGGTAAAATCTATTTGCTATCCGAAGTAAAAACCGGTCAGGACATTCATGATTTATACCCGGATGTTCCGCAGTCGGATGCCAGAATCATTGATGATTTAATGTACCGACACTGGGACAGCTGGGATGATTTTTTAAGTGTTCATTTGTTTTATGCTGATTTCAACTATGCAAACCTGAGCATAACATCCAAACCAACCAATATCCTATCCGGTGAGCCCTATGATGTTGAGAATTTTGCGGTTTCTCCTGACGGAAATTCAATCGCTTATGCCTGCAAGAAAAAATACGGAAAGGCCTATGCTGTAAGCACCAATACCGATATCTTTTTATACGATATTAAAACAGGTTCAACCATGAATTTAAGTAAAGCCAATCTTGGTTACGACATGAATCCTGTTTTTTCTAACAATGGAAATTTCCTAATTTGGGAGAGCATGGCAGAAGATGGTTTTGAATCAGACAAAAGCTCCATCATGTTGTATGATTTTACGAAAAAATCTGCTGAAATTATGAATCCAACTTTCGCTGAAAGTGCCGGAACACTGGTATGGAGCAAAGACGACAAAACGGTTTATTTTACTGCACCCATTGAAGCTACCATTCAAATGTATCAAATGGATGTTGCCACCCGAAAAATTGAAATGCTAACCAGCGGAGATCATGACTTTAACTCCTTGTCGCTTATTGATGGTGGTTTGGCCGGATTACAAACCACGATTTCACGCCCTGCAGAAATTTTTTCTTATCAATTCAAAGCCAAAACAACCCAACAAATTACACAGGTGAATACCGAAAGTTTAGCCAAGATTAAAATGGGCAAAGTGGAAAAAAAATGGGTCACTACCAGCGATGGAAAAAAAATGTTGGTTTGGCATGTTTTGCCGCCGGATTTTGATCCGCAAAAAAAATATCCTACCCTTCTTTACTGCCAAGGCGGTCCACAAAGCATGGTGAGCTGTTTCTTTTCTTATCGTTGGAACTTGCAATTAATGGCTGCCAACGGATACATTGTGGTTGCTCCAAACAGAAGAGGCTTGCCCGGATTTGGAGAAGAATGGAACGATCAAATCAGTGGCGATTGGGGTGGCCAACCCATGAAGGATTATCTCTCTGCCATTGATGATGCCTCTGCTCTTCCTTATGTTGATAAAGCCCGTCTTGGTGCCGTTGGTGCAAGCTACGGTGGTTACAGCGTTTACTGGCTGGCCGGCAACCACCAAAACAGGTTCAAAACCTTTATTGCCCATTGCGGACTTTTTAATTTGGAAAGCTGGTACACATCAACCGAAGAAATGTTTTTTGCCAACAAGGATATCAAAGGTCCTTATTGGAATCCCGATAGAAAAGATGATTACAAAAAGTTTTCGCCCCACCAATTTGTGCAAAACTGGAATACTCCTATTTTGGTTATTCACAACGAAAAAGATTTCAGAGTACCCATCGGAGAAGGATTACAAGCCTTTGGCGCAGCTCAGATGAAAGATTTAAAAAGCAGATTCTTATACTTTCCTGATGAGGGGCACTGGGTTTTAAAACCCCAAAATAGCCTGGTTTGGCATAGGGTCTTTTATGATTGGTTGAAAAAAACACTTTAATCATTTTTAGACATGCGCATTTTAATCCTTGCACTTTTGTTTTCATTTCCTCTAATTCTTCGGGCACAAAATAAAATTTCATTCGGACCAAGAATTGGCAGCAACATTATTCCATTTACCAATTCAGACCCTTATGGAAATACCTATAAAATGAGCTTCAATGGTGGGGGTGTGATGCGTTATCATTTTTCAAATAATTTTTCTTTGCGTGCAGAACTGTATTATACCGGAAAGAAAAAACAATACGAGTTTGAAGAAACCTCGCGCTTACTCAACTCATTGGGTAGTTTCGCAGGGGCCTTTATTGATACGGGTTTGGTAGGTGGTGTTCTCAACTCCATCAACGACACTGTTTATTCGCGTTATAGAGGAATTAGCACTGGCCATTTTATTGAAATTCCGGTAATGGCCTCCTTCCATTATAAAAATCTTGAAATAGGAGCCGGCCTTACCTTCTCTTATCTGGCAAGTGCAAGTGTTAACGAAGAGCTCACCCAGGAAAGTGCATTGCTGGATTTGGTTTATCCCTTTATTGACTCAATTCAATTGGTAGGCCCTTTTATCAAAGGCCTTATCGACAACACTTTTCCGGGTTACAGCAAACCAAGTGTATATCAGGTAAGCGATTATTCGTTTCTCAAACGTTTTGATATGGGCATGATAGCCGATATAAGTTACCATACCAATGAACGACTTTACTTTAATTTTCGCTATGCACGAAGTTTTACCAACTACAGGGTAAATCCTTTAAAAGACAAAGACTATTATTCATCATTTACCTTTGGCATTGGCTACTCTTTTGGCCTGTCACCCTCTTCAGCATTAAAAAGCATTTATAATCTAGAAAAGGTTGACCCGGATAAAAAATAAGTTAAGAAATTGCTCAAAGTCCCGATGTAAACATTCACCTGTTACCTTTGTTAAACAGAAACTAAAATAAAAAAACATGGCATTAAAAATTGGCGACAAAGCCCCCGATTTCAAACTTTTTAATTCAGAAAAAGGCGAAGTAAGTCTTTCTGATTACAGTGGAAAGAATCTTTTGATTTTATTTTTTCCTTTGGCCTTTACCGGTACTTGTACAACAGAGTTGTGCTCCATAAGAGATGGAATTGCCGACTATAACAGCATGGAAGCCAGTGTGGTGGCCGTTTCTGTTGATTCTTTGTTTTCTTTGGGTAAGTTCAAAGAAGTGCAGCAATTAAATTTTCCTTTGTTGTCCGACTTTAACAAAACTGCATCAAAGGCTTATGATTGTTTATATGCCGATTTCGTATTCGGCATGAAAGAAGTTTCGAAAAGATCAGCGTTTGTTGTGGATAAATCTGGGGTTCTTCAGTATGTTGAGGTATTAGAAAGCGCTGGCGATCTTCCCAATTTCGAAGCCATAAAAAGCACCCTTGCTCGTTTGAAGTAGTAAATCCTTTGCTTTTAAAGCCCGGGAAATGAAACGCATTGTAGTATTTTCAGGTTCAGGAATTAGTGCTGAAAGTGGTATTCAAACCTTTCGGGCCAGTGATGGCCTTTGGGAAAACTACAAAATAGAGGAAGTAGCCACCCCTGAAGCTTGGAATGCTAATCCCGCAAAAGTTTTAGAATTTTATCGCCTCCGCCACGAGCAGGTTTTAAAGGCCAACCCCAATGCGGCACACTATGCACTTGCCGCCCTTGAAGATGCCTTTGAGGTGAGCATCATTACGCAAAACATTGACGATCTTCATGAACGTGCCGGATCAACGCGGGTTTGGCACCTTCATGGAGAAATCATGAAAGTTAGAAGCGTTAAAGATTCAGGCTACATAAAAAAAATCAACAACGATTATATCAACATTGGCGATTTTTGTCCAAAAGGTGGCCAATTAAGGCCCCACATTGTTTGGTTTGGAGAACTTGTTCCTGCCATGGAACAAGCGATGCAAATCACGAGTAAAGCAGATATCTTTATTGTAATTGGTACTTCCTTGGTGGTTTACCCTGCCGCAAGTTTGGTAAATTTTGTACCCTCAGGGATTCCTAAATATTTAATTGACCCTGAAATTCCTAATTCATCCTCTATGAGTGGCTTTCACTTTATTAAAGAAAATGCCGTAAGAGGGGTGCAGGAATTAGTAAGCCAATTGCTAAAGGACGCTGAAAAAAAGTAATTTGTTAGCGCTTGGGCTTTGTTCAGGAAATGGCGCGCCCTTTCAATTGATACCATTTTTCTTTCAACTGCTTTCTGAAAACATAAACAGCAATTGAAACCAGAAGCAGGTAGGGAACCGTCATCAAGTAGAGGATAGCGGAATTAACATTTCCGGCGGCCGTTCCGCCATTTTTCAAGTCGGCTGCAGGCACCATGCGGCATTGAACACAACCTTGAGCCATGATGTCGCCAGTAATCATGATCAAGGATATTGCCAAAAAAAATAAAACAGGATGGTAAAATTTTGTTTTCATTTCTTTCTCAATGAACGGGGTAATACGGGGAAATCATCATATAAACGATTACACCTGTAACCGTTACATACAACCAAATAGGAAAGGTAAAGCGAACCAATTTTTTATGCTTCTCTACCTGCATGGTTAAACCCTTGTGAAAGGAAAGCAAAACCAAAGGAAGCACAATGGCTGCAAGAATTATGTGCGAAGCAAGAATAAACCAATAAACCGGACGTAATGGATTGTCGGCCGGGAAATGGGTTTCGGTGGCCATCCAGTGGTAAGTGATATAACACACCAAAAACAAGGATGATAAAACGAATGTGGCGATATTAATTTTTTTATGAACCTCAATGTTTTTTCTTTTGATCATCATCAATGAAAACACGAGCAACAGAGAGCAGGTACCGTTTAAAATAGCATTAACCGCCGGAAGCTTGTAAACCCACACAGGGATTTGATCCGGAACGGGCAAAATCTTTTTGTTTAATACTACTACCGCTATCAGCACAAAGGCCGAAATAGCCATTACAATTCTAAAGATTGCTTTATTACTCACCTTTTAAGTTGTTTTTAAAGTTGCCGTACTCTGCGGCCAATACTACCACCTCATCCGCCAAGCGATCCATTTCCTTTAAACTGGTTCCATCATAAAAACCTCTGATGCAGCCCTCTTTATCAATTAAAACCACCAGCTCGCTATGCACAAAATCATCCGGGCCACCATCACCTTCATCGGCATTCACCAAAAAACCTTTTCGTGCCGCCTCATATAAATCCTTTTTGGCACCTGTACCAAAGTTCCAAATGCTCGGGTCAGCATGTACTTCCTTCGCATAACGGTTTAAAATTTCAGGTGTATCGTACTCGGGATTTACCGTAAAGGAAACCATTTGAAACTCCTTGCTTAAATAATGAAGCTTATCTTGGATTCTAAACATTTGGGTGGCCATTTTCGGACAAATGGTTTGGCAGGTTGTAAAGAAAAAGTTTGCTGCATACATCTTCCCTTGAAGGGTATTGGAAGACAGTTCCTTGCCATTTTGATCGACAAATGAAAAGGGCGCAACTTTGTGATAAACTGAATCTTTGCCATTGTCGGCCAAATATGCCTGGCCGTAGTGCGGTAACTTTTTAAAGAGAGGGGCTCCGGTTGTAAGCGGTTTCCGGATAAAGAAATAATAAAATGCCAGGCAAAGAATACCGGGAATGATAAATAACAATATTAAAAAAACTCTTCTTCGCGGGGAAGAAGAGTTTTCTATCGGTTTGTTTGAATCAATGGTCATGATTCATTTACAACAAAAAATAATTAATGATGTTCAGCATCGTGTGCTGCAGGAGCTGTTTTATTGGTAACGTTTTTATCCATGATATAACGGTTATCCTTCGAGTATGTTCCCTCAAATATATCCACCAACATTATCAAATAAAGGATGAATACAATGAAAGGAACCAGCACAGCAAACTTGAGTGGTTTGTTTTCATCACCAAGGTGCATGAAGGAAAGAACAATATAGCCCGCCTTCAAAATGGTAAGGGAAATAAACACGATTTTAAGAAAAGTTTTGGTCAAACCCCAATCAACGGCCTGAAAACCGATAATCAACTCAGCAATGGTTATGATCAACATAATCCAGAAAACTTTCCAAAGTTTTTTACGAACAACTTTGCCGGTTTCTTCGTCATGAAGAGCCATTAGCTCATATTGTGGGTATCCATCATTAAATCCTGACATAATACTTCAGATTTTTGCGTTTTTGATTAGAGTAGGTAAAAGAACGTGAACACAAACACCCATACAAGGTCTACAAAGTGCCAGTAAAGTCCAACTTTTTCAACCATTTCATAGTGACCGCGTTTTTCGTAGGTTCCGTTGATAACGTTAATAAAGATGATAACATTGATGACCACCCCTGAAAATACGTGAAAACCATGGAAACCCGTAATAAAGAAAAAGAAATCGCCAAAAACCGGCAAGCCATATTCATTATAAGTAAGGTTGGCTCCATGAACCACCGTATCTTTCCAAACGCCATCTACAAGAATATTTCTAACGGCACCGGCCTCTGTTCCATGAATGAAGTGATACCACTCCCAAGCCTGAGAGCCCACAAACATTAAACCACCAATAATGGTTAGTAGCATCCAAATGGTAACCTCTTTTTTGGAGTTTCTGTGTCCGGCTTCAACGGCAAGCACCATGGTTACAGAACTCATGATGAGGATAAAGGTCATTAATCCCACATAGGCCAACGGAATATGCCCATCATAGAAGGGAAAGTGCGTAAACACCTGCCCCGGATCGGGCCATACGTCTGAATATTTGTGGCGCATAAAACCATAGGCGGACAATAGTCCTGAAAAGGTAAATGCATCGGAAACAAGGAAAAACCACATCATGAGTTTTCCATAACTTGCTCCTAGGGGTGAAACTCCTCCGCCACCCCAGTGCGGTTTTACATAATGTGCGTTTGCGTGTCCTGCCATAATTTGTTAATACTTTGTAAAAAATTGTGGGCGCGTAAAAATAGAAATTTTTTATTTGCCTATCGGGCAAAGAATAAAAATAAAAATAAATAAACCCAAAGAATGTCTAAAAAGTGCCAATAGGTTGAGGTAAGGGAGAGTCCGGCATGCTGCTCTGCCGTATAACGGTTGTTTTTGGCTTTACTGTAAGAAACCAGCAAGGCTATTAGTCCTCCAAGCAAGTGGGCAAGGTGCAATCCGGTAATAACATACATATAAGAGCCGGCAGCATTACTGCTTTTGCCGGCAAAAAAAATCTTCTGCGATACCAGGTCGTTCCAGCCCCAAAACTGAAGCACGGCAAATGCCAAGCCCAAAACCAAGGTAATGAGTAAATAGTTGGCCGTAGCCGGGTAATTGGCCGTTTTAACAGCACCCATGGCCATTTTCATTGTAAGGCTGCTTAATAAAATAATGCCTGTAGAAAACCAAAAGGGAACCGGCAAGTCGAAATATAGCCAGGTGCCACTCGATTTACTTACAATGTAACCGCTGGTAATACCTGCAAAGAGCATAACCATGCTGCCAATAGCGATATACAAAAGTAGTTTGGCGTTCTTCTCACGTATTTGCTGAGGAAAATCATTCATGGAATTGGAGCTAGTCATTTTTACTAAATTTTGTCGAACATCAGGGCCATCTGAACCAGGGGCAGATAAAAAAACGATCCGAACATCAGTTTTTGAGCCGATGGTAAATCACATCTTTGGTAAAGGCGAATCGCCTGAGATAAAAACACAATACCACATGCCAACACAAAAAGTCCAGAAACCCACCCTGTAATATGAAACATCCAAGGGGTTAGACTTACCGGCAGCAAACCCAAAGTGTAAACCAATATTTGAAAAGCACTTTCTTTGGTGCGACCTCCTGCAGAAGGCAACATTTTAAAGCCCGCCTTTTTGTAGTCATCATCCAACATCCAGGCAATGGCCCAAAAATGAGGGAACTGCCACATAAACTGAACAAAAAACAAAATAAGCCCCTCTAGCCCAATGTAGCCGGTGGCTGCAGCCCAACCCAACATGGGAGGCATGGCACCCGGAAAAGCACCCACAAAAACAGCAAATGCCGTTTTTCTTTTCAAAGGAGTATAGACTAAACTATATAATACCAAGGCTCCTAAGCCCAACATGCCGCTCAGGGCATTCATCTTGAACCATAGAACCAGCGTTCCCAAAAGGCCCGTCACCAATGCAAAGGCCATGGCTTGCCCAACCTTCAAACGGCCATCCGGCAATGGACGATTCCGGGTGCGATCCATCAGCTTGTCTAAATCCTTTTCAATGATCTGATTAAATGCATTGGAAGACATGGTTACAAGAAAACCGCCTAATACCAGCCAAGCAATTTTAACCCAATCAAGGGTGTCTGAGCCCAGCACAAAACAAAACACAGCAGAAATAACTACCAGGGTTGATAATCTGGGCTTACCTAAAAGCGCGTAATCCTTAAAATGGGAAGCAGACTGACTCAAAACAAATTTTTATCGGCATTCACCGAAATCACTAGTCGGGGTTGTTTTTTCAAGGGGCAAAACTAATCAAAATTGCAACAGACAAGGCAAAAACAGGTTTACAAAATTTTTCTTTCAAAGCATGTTGAAACTGTTTTATACTATCTGCCCATGTAGTATTCAGGATCATAACTTCTTTTTAATACAAATCCTTTCGCTGCATCCACAAAAACCTCCTCTTTCTCTCCTCTGGGATATTGTCCCATTCTTTGCACCGTATAGTGCCATACAAAGGTTTGCTGCAGTGAATCGAAAGAAAAATGAAAAGTGCCTTCGGTGTTCCTTAAATACCGAACTTCTTTTCTGGCTATTTCGTGTATTGTTTCCACATCCAATAAATAGCAGGCAGATGGAAAAGACCGGCAATCGGGCAAAATTCCTTCAACAGGACTCATTAACGCAAGCGTACCTTGCCTAAACGTTAGTTCAAAATCAAAAACCTGCAAAATTCCGGGTCTTGCTCTGAAAAAAACACGATAGTTTCTTTCTGATGGGGCAGTATTAAAATACACATTATTATAATAGTGCGGGTATAAATAAGTGGTGTCTATCCAGGCCTCAAATTTTTTTCTTCCAATTCTCTGTATCAAAATTTCTGTCGCCCGGGCTTTCAGCGAATCGGCAAATGCTTGCGGGTTCTTTAAAAAAGGACGTTCAGGCCCGGTTAAACTTTCTAGTTTGTATTGGGCATTTGCGGCTGAGGTGATAAACAAAGCAATCGTCATTAAAAAAGTTCCCACCAAAAATGTACCCTTCTTTTCAGCTTTCTTCATTGTTGGAGCGGCATGATTGATAAACCAAAATTAAGGTTTTATGTTCGTACCCCTTGTTATTAATTTAATCCTTGTAAGTTCGGGGAATAGAAGGATCCGTGATAATTACAAAATCGCCTTCTTTTTGGTAATCGGACCACTGAATGTCCGGAAACTTCTCATCACTGGCACTGGAAATTACAATCACCTTAGCCTTTGGGGCATATTTACTTAGCTGGGTAACAATGGCAAAGCGCTCATCACTATGAAACTTTCCGTTAACCTGAAAAATCTTTTTTTTCTTGTTGGCTTTCCAATAGGAAGCAATGGAGTAAGCCATGGTGGCATCCCAAAGCGATTGTGCTACCACCAGATTAAAATTGCCCATATTCATGGCCGGCAATTTCTTTTTGGCGGTATCGGCAGTTGCCGGGGCGTGTAAGGAAAGACCGGTCAGTTTCTCGTAATAGGCACCACTGGCCGTGTCGTAAGGCAAAGGAGCAAACCATTGCTGGGTTTCTTTGGGCAGCTTTTGTAAAGATTCCTGTCCAAGCCTTCCGGCCATGTTGGTATAGCGTGAAGGAGCGTTGGCGCAAACAACCGCGAGCTTGTTCTCCTTGGCAAACTCCACCATAGGCCTATAATCTTTATAATTGCTCCAGCTTCTGGCATCTTTTTTAAAGTTTTTTTCACGAATAAAGCCTTGCAAATACTCATTCATCACCGGCTGAACATCCCTATCGAACATTTCCATCGACAAAACTACCTCTGTCCCAAACCGAGCAAAAAGAAGTGAAAAAAGTTTGTGTTGCAGAAAGTGTGTTACACTGTCATTGTGTTCTTCACCAAAAATAAGAACATCATTTTGGGTCATCGATTCAACAATATCCGCCAACTTTACTTCTTTCCCTAAACGGGTATCATAAATGCGGTAATTCTTTTCCGTTAATCCTTCCTGAGCAAACGCTCCGAAAGAAAAAAGGCAGATCAAAAGCAAAAATTTAGGCGTTTTCATGTTTCAAGGGAAAGCACAAAGGTATGGCAATCCGCAAAAAACCATGTATCTTTCAATGATAACCCGCCGGCAAAGCCTAAGGCGGCACAATTGAGATCCATTCGGCAAAGAAAAAACAACGCTGCAGGGCTCATTAAAAACAAGAACAGGCCCAAAACACCATGATGAGTTAATTATTTTTTCTTCTGAAAATCAATAGAAACAGAATTGATGCAATAGCGCAAGCCGGTTGGTGTTGGACCATCATCAAACAAATGGCCCAAATGCCCTCCGCAATTGGCACACATCACTTCGGTTCTGATCATTCCATGACTGTAATCGGGCTTTTTGATAATCTTTGTGCTATCGGCATCCGAGAAACTTGGCCAACCACAGCCCGAATCAAACTTTTTATCGGAACTAAATAACTCAAAACCACAGCCGGCACAGCGGTAAGTTCCGTCTTCATGGTGGTCCCAGTATTTTCCAGTAAAAGCCCGCTCGGTTCCCTTTTCACGGAGTACGTAATATTGTTCTGGATTTAGTTTCTTTTTCCATTCTTCCTCTGATTGGGGAATTGGATTAATGGGTGATGATTGCATGTTGTTGTTGTTATTGGCTGTTGGCTGACCGGCTGCAGCAGGCTTGGCTCCTTGCTGGCAAAAAGCAGTCAGGGTGATGAGCAGTATAGAAAAGCCCAGAACCGGGAAAATTCTGTGGTATTTTTTCATAAGGTGAGGTTTGTGCCGGAAACCGCGTTCCGATCAGTGGTTTATAACGCACTTTATAGCTGAAAGTTGGACAAAAACCAAATTTTGTGAATTTTTGGAAGTTCAAGGCTCAGCCAAGCAATAGAAAAACAAGACAGTGGCCAAGGAAAGACCGTAAAAAACCGAAAGCATTACTTAAATACGCACATATTTTGTTTCTTTGCGAACCCTGAATATGAGCCAACAAACACTTTCTATCGTTATTCCTGCCTACAACGAAGGGGCAACCATTCATTTTATTTTGGATAAAGTAAGAGAAGTTAAGCTTCTGAATAACATTCAAAAAGAAGTGATTATTGTTAACGATGCATCAAAAGACAATACGCGCGAAGCTGTAGAAAAATACATACGCGAGCACAGCTCGGCCATGAATATCCGTCTTCACAACCAGGAGGTTAACCAGGGAAAAGGGGCCGCCATTCACAAAGGAATTGCATTGGCCACAGGTAATTATCTTATTGTACAGGATGCGGATCTTGAATACGACCCACAGGAATACAATTTATTGCTCAAACCTGTTTTGGATGGCTTTGCAGATGTAGTTTATGGCTCCCGTTTTATGGGAGGAAACCCTCACCGGATTCTTTTCTTCTGGCATAGCATTGGAAACAATCTGCTAACCTTTGCATCCAACATGTTTACCAATCTGAACCTTACAGATATGGAAACCTGTTACAAGCTATTTCGCACAGAAATGATTCAGTCGCTCAACCTGCGGGAAAAACGATTTGGTTTTGAACCTGAGGTAACGGCCAAAATCTCAAGAATTAAAGGGGTTAGAATCTATGAGGTAGGAATTTCCTATTATGGAAGAACCTATGAAGAAGGGAAAAAAATTGGCATGAAGGATGCCTTCAGGGCCATTTATTGCATTATTAAATACAATATTTTCTCAAAAAAATAAAAGTATCCGTTTCACTTCGTACCTTCGTAAACAAACCAAATTACCATGAAAAAACTATTACTATTTTTTGCTTTTGTTTTCACCGTGCATGCCGCTTCTTATGGGCAAATTGCCAATTTTAACATGGAAAACTGGACCACCCTTTTTGGTGGCACCAACCCCACCGGCTGGGTAAGCAACAATGTACTTACCTCTAATGCTACGGTGGTTCAGGACAATGTAACCAAACATGCAGGCACCTACGCTGCGCAAATTGTAACCGGAGTTTTATCTCCCAATCCCTTGTCGGCCTACATGCCGGACACTTCCGGATTCATGTTGACAGGGGCACTTAACCTTGTAACACAAAAAATTCAGCAAGGTTACTCCTATTCCACCAGATCAGACACCTTGGGTGTATGGGCTAAATACCAGCCACAAGCAGGAGACAACGGATTCATTTATGTTGCTCTAACCAAAAGAAATGCTTTAGGAACCGGAACAAGAGACACCGTTGCCAGCGGAACCTACTTTTTTACAAGCAATGATGCTGCTTTTTCCTTCCGGAATATTCCACTTGATTATGCTTCCTTTGGTTTGCCTTCAAGTACCCTCCCCGATTCTGCTATGATTATTGTTAGTTCAAGCAAAAGAGTTGGCGGAAAAGTAGGGAGTAAATTG
>JBILVQ010000055.1:0-15367 GCA_044370375.1 Bacteroidia bacterium | reverse complement strand
ATATGGGGTGCGGATCAATTCTAATTTAATACAAGATGTAAGGAGTGCCGCCATTCCGGTGATTACCGGCTATGTGGGCAATCAACCCAAGCAACAATTGTATCCTTGGTATTATTTCCCCTTATTTTTTCCTGATGCTAAACATCCTATTGTCAAAAATCTGAATGCCGTAAAATCCGAATTTGTATCCGGCATTGATACAGTGGGTAACCCTTCTATCCGCAAAACGGTGTTGTTAAGGAGTTCGAGCTACAGCAAAACGCAGAATGCACCTGCTACCATTGATTTAAGAATGGTTCGTAAAAAACCTAATCCGGAAGAATTTAACAAATCCTTTTTGCCGGTAGCGGTGTTGCTGGAGGGTAAATTTACTTCGGTATTTAAAAACAGGCTTCCGCCTGAAATAGAAAATGCAAGCGAAATACGATACAAAAGTGAATCGGAAGAAAACAGCATGATTGTGATTGCAGATGGAGACATTGCCCGCAATCAGGTGCAAAAATCAACGGGCAAAGTTTTTCCGTTGGGCTATGATCGTTATACGAATCAAACCTACGGGAACAAAAACTTTCTGTTAAACTGCATGAACTATTTGCTGGATGGAGATCAATTATTAACACTTCGTAACAGAGAGATCAGGCTACGTTTATTGGATCGTACGCGTCTTGAAGAAGAAAGAACCTATTGGCAAACCATCAATACGGCTGTTCCGCTGGGAATGATACTCCTGTACGGTATTGGAGCCTTTTGGATGAGAAAAAGAAAATTCGGAAAGTAAAATGAAGAAAAAACAACTGATAGCCCTTTTGGTAGTCCTCCTTTTGGGAATACTCACTTTTTGGATGGTAAACCGAAATCAAAAAAGCACGCTGAAGGTTGAATTGTCTGATTTTGCGGTAAAAGACACCCTATCCATTGATAAAATATTTTTGGCAGATAAAGACAGTCATCAGGTACTATTAGAAAAACAAAAAGATGGCAGCTGGATGGTGAACAAAAAATATCCGGCCCGCATGGATGCTATTCATACTTTGTTGTACACGATGCATCAGGTGCAAGTGAAAGCGCCTGTTGGCCGGGCTTCGTTTAATACCATTATCCGAAGGATGGCCGCCAAATCTACCAAATGCGAGATTTATCAGAACGGAAAGCTCAGCAAAACCTATTATGTAGGCGGAACCACCCAAGATTTTATGGGCACCTATATGATGATAGAAAATTCAAGTACTCCATTTATTACCTGGATCCCCGGCTTTGAGGGTTATTTATACACCCGTTATTTCAGTTTTCCGGATCAATGGCGTTCAACAGAAATGATACGCCTGAAGCCTCAGGAAATACAAAGTGTAGAGCACATTATGCATAAATTTCCGGAAAAGAGTTGGACCATCACGAATAACAACAATGTAATCCGGCTAATGGATGCACAAGGAAAGGATGTGAAGGGAATTGATACGGCTACGGCCCGCGAATACTTGGCCCGTTTTACCAGAATTAACTTTGAGGCCATTGTTCGGGATTTTAAAGAAAAAGACTCCCTGCTCGCCTTGCAGCCATCTGCGGTGTTCGTTGTTAAGTCGGTTTCGGGCAAAGAAATCAGGATTGAAACTTGGCCCAAAAGGACGCCTGCGGATCTGGTTTTCGACCAAGGAGAACCCATGATTTACGACCCCGACCGTTTTTTTGGTGTAATGAATGGTCAAAAAAAGGAGCTCTTATTGCTTCAATATCATGTATTTGACCCAATTTTAAAGCCTGTTGAATATTTTGTAAAAGGTCAACAATACGTTGTTAAAAAGTAAATTAAAAAAGGGCGCAGGCAGATGATTGAAATAGGTGCATGCGTTTAACTTTGTTGGGCTAAAAATAGCCATAACCACTTATGAAATTTATTGTTTCCAGTCAGGCCCTTTTAAAATCACTGCAAAGCATCAGCGGTGTTTTAAATTACAACCACTCCTTACCCATTCTTGAAAACTTTTTGTTTGAGGTGAATCAGAAGGAATTGGTGATTACAGCCTCAGATCTTGACAGTACCATGACCACCCGTTTGGAGGTTATGTCGGAAGACAACGACCGTATTGCGGTGCCTGCTAAACTCATTTTAGAAACGCTGAAAACCTTTCCTGAAACACCCTTGTCCTTCTTAACGGACAACAAAACCTTTCAGATTGAAATCAGCACAGGTGATGGTAAGTATAAAATTGCGGGTTTAGATGCAACAGATTTCCCGAAAGCCCCCGAATCTGAAACAACACCTACCACCATTAAAATTCCTTCACAGGCGCTTGGTTCGGCCATTAACAAAACCATTTTTGCCACCGGCAACGATGAGTTAAGACCGGCCATGAACGGGGTATTTTGCGAAATCAATGCCGCCAACTTAACCTTTGCAGCAACCGATGCCCATAAATTGGTTCGTTACAGAAGAAATGATTTTACCAATGAGGCCACCACCTCTTTCATTCTTCCAAAGAAACCTTTGAACCTGATTAAAAACCTGCTCACTTCTATGGAGAGCGAGGTGGTCATGTCTTTCGATAAAAAGAATGTGTTCTTTTCCTTTGGCGACTTCAACCTAATCTGTCGTTTGATTGATGCGAAATATCCGAATTACGAAGCAGTGATCCCTACCAACAATCCCAATCATTTGCTGGTTGATCGTTTGGCCTTTGCCAACAGTATCCGAAGGGTTTCTATTTTCTCGAACAAAACCACCTACCAGGTACGCTTGAAGATTGCCGGCAGCGAGTTAACGGTATCTGCAGAAGATTTTGATTTCAACAATGCGGCAACCGAGCGATTAACCTGCGAATATTCAGGAGAAGACATTGAAATAGGTTTTAACAGTCGTTTTCTGGTTGAGATGCTAAACAATCTTGATACCGATCAGGTAAGTCTTGAAATGTCGCAACCCAACCGCGCGGGTATTTTATTGCCAGTTGGAGGAACAGATGAACATGAAGAAATTCTGATGCTGGTGATGCCGGTGATGCTGAACGTCTAAAAAAACAACATTGAACGAAAGGGATTAGGACAATGGACTAATCCCTTTTTTTTTGCCATGAATTTAAGAAAGCAAGTAGTAAAAATAAGCAGTGAACGTTTGTTGTTGCGGCCTTTGAGGCGCAGGGATGCTGCTTTTATTTACGAAATAATGAACAGCAGGGAATGGAAAGAATTCATTGGCGAGCGCGGCATAAAAAACCTGGAAGATGCTGTGAATACAATTAACTCGGGACCACATCGCTCCTACCGCACTTATGGTTTTGGATTGATGGGGATGCAGTTGAAGGAAGGAGACCAAGGATTGATTGGATTGTGTGGTTTGTTACAAAGAAACTATTTGGATGCACCTGACTTAGGCTTTGCCTTGCTGCCCCAATATGCGGGGAAGGGTTATGCACGCGAGGCTTGTGAGGCCATGATAGCTCATTACCAAAAGGCAGGGCAAATCAAACGCATTCTTGCATTTACCGACCAGGAGAACTTTCGGTCGCAGCGATTGTTGTTAAAGCTTGGCTTTCAAAAGAAGGGCAGCATCCACCCGCCCGGTGAAAATGAAGAGTTGAGCCTGTTTGAGCTGGACATGGCTTGAACCCGCCAACACAAGGTTCCGATATTTAGTGCTAAGGCAAACATCTGCCGGTAGTCATTGCTGCAAAAAAATTAAGTTGTACAATATGCTTAATACTTCTTTATTCCAAGAAGCATTTTTGTAGGGGATGATTATTTAAAACTACCATTGTGCCATTTCTGTAAAAGAAAAATCAAAAAATAAAGAATCAAGAAGTTTAAGTAAGGCTCTATAGTGGAAGGCAATTTCTATAAACTATTTTGAATAAATTGAGAAACAAAACAACTTGATGAATTTGAAAAATCCGGTTCGCATTAAATCCAGAATATAATATTAAATCAGTGCAAGGGAAAGAAAAAAACAAACCCATTAAAGAGGAGATACCATGAAAGGTCAATAAAAACTACTACAAAGCAAGCCGCAGCCCCACAACATAAATACCCCAAAATACCGGAGCCAACTAAGGTTGACTCCGGCTAAAAAACTACTTCACAAATTTAAACACCTTGGGTTCATTGTTGTTAATCACATGAAGCAAATACAAGCCACGATCGTGCCATTGAAAGGGAATAACAATAGGCTTAGAAGTACTTAGTTCAGGATAAGACTCTTCAAAAACCAATTTACCAGATACATCATAAAGTGAAATGGTGGTTGAGCCAGTTAATCCTTCTCCCAAATTTACCAATAAATTATCTCCATAAAAATCTGAAGTGGCCATAATACCGGAAAGGGTATTGTCATGATTGAATTGAACAGCCACCATATTCGTGTAGGTAACCGTTCCATCAAAATCGGTTTGTTTCAAGCGATAATAGGAAACTCCATTAAAGGGTTGATAATCGGTGAATTGATAATTCAATTCTTCGTTAGAATTTCCTGCTCCGTCAACAATACCGATTGCCTCAAAAAAGCTACCATCAGCCGACCTTTCGATGGTAAAATAATCATTGTTTAACTCAGATGCAGTAACCCAATTACACAAAACTGTATTGCCTTTCGGGACAGCATTAAAACTTAACAAACTAATAGGAAGTGGACTACCATTGCCATTCCCGGTAAAATCAGAAAAAGAATAAAGACCATCCCATGTAAAAGTAAGTGTGCCAGGATTAAAGCTACCAATACCCATTTCAAAAATAGCACCTGAACCTGAACAACTCACCCATCCGGATGGCTCATATTTGAAAGGTTTAAAGTTGGCCGGGGTTCCTACTTCTTCCGAAGCACCGTTACTAGCATAAGAATAGGTAATGCCATAGCCAAAATTGGAAATTCCATTTGGTTCAATGGACCAATAACGGGATAAATAATTAGTACTTGTACCTAATTGCGGGTGCACACCATCCACAACTCTTGCGGTTAGGGTAGCATTGCTAAGCACTGCACTGTAGAAATCGATGGTGGCAGGCGTGTAATCGGTTGCATCTCCAATTGGCATAAAATAATTGGCTGTAGGGTTATTCACATGTTGTATGAAGTTCCCATTATTACTGCCATCCCAGGTAATGATGTAGGATAAAGTATTACCGCCCAAAACGGAACCATTAGAAAGATTGGTTCCTAATTCAAGGTCATTGCCGTTGAGATCAACCTTGCCTTGTTGAAGGGACAAAATGGATTCAGAGAAAACATCGTTGTTAAGGATAAGATTCCCGGCTGGTTTATTTACCTCGAGTTCAGCAAAAACTTCGCCTCCCGGACAAAGGATGGTTTGATTGCTATTTCCATCGAAAATTACCCTTGACAATGTTCCTTGTTTAAAGGCAGACGCATCCCAGGAGGTCCAGTTACCGCCAACCCTTAACGTGTTATGGTTCAAATCAAATTCTGCTCCGTTAGTACCTTGAACAATCTCGAGGTTTCCTTTCAAAATCAAGGATTGACCACCAGCCACCGGAAAAACTTCTGCCTGTTTCAAAGCACCGGTCTGAGCGCCCAAATTAATACGAAGAGAATTCAAAGCTGCTTTAGCTACACCCGATGCACTGTAATCAGCAATATGTGATTCAACGCTAGCATTATCACCGCTTAGTTCCATTAAACCGGTAAAATCAAAATTACTCAAAGTACTACCAGCACTTCCTAACTCCACATCGTCACCAATGAGGATCGTATTGGTAGAGTCGGCAAAAAGTGAGGTTACCGTAAAATCAAGAGCAAAATCATTTTTGATATTGATGAGGGTTGTACCCGTATTCTTGCGCAAAAACAAACCACCTGCAATCTTCACCGACTTTAAATTAAAGCACTTAATGTTTTTATTTTGACCTTCAAAAATTTGTAAAGCATCACCGTTGGTTTCAATTTCGAGATTATCCCTGCAATTATCATCCATGGTACCACCACCCGAGAGCGTTAGATTACCACCAAGGGTTAATTTCTTTGCAATCGTGTTTGCTCGTAAAACGGTGGTGGATCCATCAACGGTAAGGTTTCCTGCCACCATTAAATCATCATCCGTTTGTTTAAAATCACTTCCACTTACGCTTAAATTGGCATAGGATAAATCTGTTAAAACGGTTTGGGTTCCACCGGAAAGAGAAATGGAATTGTCGCGGTTGTAATTGACTGTTGAATTAGCTCCGGCTAAGAAATTTCCTGAAAAGGATGGAGTTTCACAACCAACAATCAACAAATGATTTGTTTGACTCATGTCGATGACCGCAGCGGCAGAACCTTTCCATGTATTAGAAGAAGCAGTCATTTTAGAAAGTGTAACAATTACAGGAGCCGGACCAAAAGATAATTTGCCATTAGAACCTAAATCAAGGTCGTTTCCTAAGGTAATATCATTTCTTAATACAACACCATCAACAGACGCGTTTGAAATGCTTAGGTTGTAAAAATTATCTCCACCGGGGCAAGTAATATTTTGAATGGCAGTACCGTTCAAGAACACGGTTCCTGAGGTACCTTCCGAAAACCCGTCAGTACCATAATTATTCCAATCACCACCAAGAAAAATATCCTGACTATTCATGTCAAGAATTGCAGGTTGTTCAATGGTAAGGTTGTTGTTTACGGTTAAATCGTTGGCGATGGTTTTGGTTGCACCCTCAGTAATCAACAGGTTGCTATAAACCAGTTGGGTTTGAATTGGCTGAACTCCTGATGGAGAGGAGTATTCAACAATACTTCCTTGCTGAAAATCGTAGGTATTATTGGTAGTACCTAATCCAAAATTATAGGTATAAGGCGAAGTGGTATTGCTCCTTAAATTGAATGGCTCATTATCGGTCATATTTAATTTTCCGCCATTCAAAATTCGCAACAAACAAGATCCTGCGGCACTGCCATTCACAACAGGAGCACTTGCCGAATTTCCGGTGCATACGCTAACACAATTGACCACTCCAGATGTTCCAATGATATATTGAACAGGTGAAACCAAGTTATCGGTAAAAGAAAAAAGTGTTCCCGGAATATTGAGGGTTCCATTAATGGTAAAGGTTCCTCCCCTTTCTCCACTGCCTTCTCCATCAATTCCATCTATGCTAATATTTCCTGAAAGACCAGCGTCTTTGTTTAGAGTAACCACACAATTTTCATTGATGGTTAAATTAAAAACGGAGCCTGAAACATTGCTATAAATTTGGGTACCGGAAGAACCTGCGCTAGCGGCAAATCGCAAACCAACATTCATTGCAATAATTAAATTAGTTGTTGAGTTTCCAGTAAACGTTTTTCGAATCCGAGAAGCATTAAATTGCCCGGTACCGCTGATAGCTGTGGGATTCCCTTCAATATTAAATGAAATATTATCGTAGATTAAAGATCCATTTCCAATGGTACCAAAGCATTTGATATCTCCATAAATGGTAAGGTATCTGTTGCCGTTGAGCAAAGTGCTATTGGTAAACAATTTACCTCCAAAATTAACTGTTAAATTATTGATGGGTTGATTGGAATGAGAAGTAGAAACTGTTACAGTATGACCATTTCTGATGTTCACATTGATTCCACTTGGGGTTCCTCCACTACTTCCACCCTGGTTGGGCCATTGATTAGGAGAAGATAGCGTGTTACAATTGATCCAGGTAGTACCATCATATCTTTGCCAGGTTGCGGCTGTATTCCAGTTTCCACTTGTTATGGTTCTAAAATCACCAATCTGATCTGCATAAGGCTCAATGGATATAATAACACCATCCGACCATGCATTGCCTTTCCTTACAAACAATTCGAAATAATAAGTAGAACCGCTGGTTAAAGAACTTACCGTTACCGAACTACCGGTTCCTTTATATATACAAAATTCACCTGCAGGCAAAGAAGCACCCGAACCACCCGAGCCGAAACTTGCGTTGGCAGTATAGGCACTTCCATTGCCGGTTGGAGTAGCTGTAACTAAAGAACCCAAAGTTCCAACCACCATCAACTCATCATAACAGCCTGTTGGGAGTGTCCATCCCAATTGAATTGAAGTGGCAGAAACATTTGAACCATAAAAACCAACAGCATCCGGCGGATTGAGAAAAACAGTCAAATTATTTGGATTAGACGATATGCTTGAGGAGGGTAATTCAGGATCACTGGCTAAAACCCTAACCCGATAGCCTGTGCCGTTTAAGGTACCTGCCGGAATGGTACAAGCTATTGTACCTGTCAACGCATTGCCGGCTAAACTTCCAATGGTGGTGGGTATAGCAAAACTTCCGTTGGCATCTGATAAGATTGCCGTAAATACATTTAAGGAATTAAAAGCTCCGGTAGCAACATAATTGATGTTTACACCAGTACCCAAAACATCACTAACGCAAAAAGGAGAACCGGCAACCACACTAACAGCAATGGTACTTCCGCTCACAAAATCGGTAAGCGAAATATCATCAATATTCAATCTGGCAATTCCACCTGATAGTTTCACAATCCTTATTCTTAAATTGTTTCCGGTTAAATTGACATTGAATACCTGTGCTGTTAAAACTGTTGAGGAGCTTGTAATTACAGGACTTTGAAATGCCGTAAAGCTGGCACCTCCATCATCTGAAACATCCAAACGCCAGGTGCTTGTTGCATCTGCGCCAAAGCGGGCATGGTTAACGGTAACCTGTCCAAGACCATCAACTTTATTGAATAACATGGTTATAGAACCTGTATTTTGAATTCTAGCAGATTTTGCACCATTTTTTCTGTCACTGGCGGTGGTTCCAATCAAAGCATCGTTAAAATTCCACAAGCCAAGATTACAATTTGCCGAACCATTTGGGTAGGTACCCTTCACTCCCGGTTCAAAGGTTTCGATGATAGAAGGAGCAACACCAGTGGTTTGACTTCCTATAAGCGGAGAAGTAAGCAGGTAACAAAGTCCGGTAGTATTGTATTCAAAAATTGCAAAATGATAGGTAGTTGATGGATTCAGGTTGGTAAGAACGAAACTACTGCCCGAATTTCTATAGGCCACATAATTAAAGGCACCAAGGTTATCACCAGCTCCGAAAGAGGCGCTGGCAGTATAAGTTAATCCATTGGAGGGAGCTGTAGAAATGGGAGTGTTTGCCGAAACCAAAACAATTCTACCATCACCATCTCCATTGGTAAAGGTAAGCGTCATTTGACTTGGAGAAACCGAAGAAAAAAGTAAACCACTTGTTTGAACAGAAGGAGGAGCACATGCACCCGGAGGGGTTAACGCAGATGCTGTTAATGCCCCTGCTGTTAAGTAATGATAGGTTTGCGCATTAACCCCATCCCAACAATAAGGAATTAGTAAATAATTGTAAGTTAAATTTCCTCCTAAACCGGTATGAGCAAAAGAAACATCAAATTCAGTAATCGATGAAGATACGATTAATGAGCCGGGACCAACAGTTGGAGCCTGTCCGTTGGATGCAGTAAAGCTTGGAACAGCAGGACCAATTGCTCGAATCAATAAATATCTTTTCTGTGTAGCACCTGATGCAGGAAAGGTAGCAGGATCCCAAGTTAAATCAATTTGGCTGGAGCTAAAAGCATTGGCCAACAAATTGGCTGCCTGCAGGGTGGGTGGGTTTGATAACGAATAAAAACTTAAGTTAGCACCATAGGCGGTTCCAAAAGAATTTGTAGCATAAGCTCTGTAAAAATATTGGGTTTCCGGATTCAAGGAAGTAATTGCTGAGGAGTAAACTCCTAAACCGGTTCCATCGTTGGTTGAATTAACGCTTGGCACTGTAGGATTAGCAACAGTTCCCCAAACAACACCTTTGGCAGTAACAGCAAAACCACCTTCAGAAGTTACATTTCCACCAGAAGAAGCATTATTTTGTGTAATGGAACTTGCAGCTGTGGTTGTAAGCACTGGATTGCCACCGGTTACATTGATTTGCACCTCATTGCTTATCACAGAAAAATTACATGGAGATCCAAAAGTACTTTCGCAAACAATGTAATAAGTTCCTGCTAATGCAAAATTTGGAATATGGGTGGTACCTGTTCCAAGATTGTTACTATAAGGGCCTCCCGAAACAGTAGCATATTTCCATTGTCTTGAACTTACTGCATAGCCCTCTGCTACCGTTAAAGTTGTACCATTGTTTCCTGCCGCAATGGTCTGATTGCCTGCAGGTGTTAGTGCAACAGATGGATTGCTTATTGAAAAATTGATACCATTGTCTGATCCTGTTACTGAAGGCGAAGTGCTTACAACCCTTATTCTATAACCAACTCCATTTGGAGCGGAAGGTAAGGTAGCAGCAATTGTTTGACTTCCACTTTCGTCGGATAGTATGCTTCCTATGTTTGTTGGTGCAGCAAAAGAGCCTCCTGCATCTGATAGTTGTGCTGTGAAGTTAGAAACACCTGAAGTAAATATCACTGTTGGTGTATAGGTGAAGGGGACATTTATTGAAGTAGATGCACAAAATGGTGAACCCGAAATAACACCTGTGGTGATGGAGGAAGTATTTAATGTTGTTTGTGAAGATGGATTGTTGGTGGCCGAACAAGTATTAAAAACTATTTGCGCACCTGTACAATTGGCTTCATAAACCCTAATCCAATAATTGGTATTAGAGGATAGGCCGGATATGGAAACCGTTGAACCCGTGCCATTATATACAACTTGTTCCCCACTTCCTCCATAAACTGGATTGGCGGCAGGATCAGTTCCATTAATTCCGTATGTGCTGAAAGCGTTAACCGTGTTAATGACCACAATTCTTTTGCTTCCGTTTCCATTGGTCCAATTGGCATTGAATGAGGAAGTACTGACAGCAGAAAAAGTAATGTTACTTGCTTGTGTTGATGGTAGATCGCAACTTAACGGGGTAATTACAGAAGGAATTGAATTTACCACTTCCATGTTATCAATAAAAATATTGGCAAGATTAGAGGTGCTACCTTGTCCTATAAAACAAATATCGTTGATGTTGGTAGCCCCTGAAATGGCAGCTTTTGCAAGGTTATTTCCAACCAAAACACCGTTTACAAACAAATCAAAGGTATTTGCCGCTACAGATTGGGCAGATCCGTACGTATAGTTAACCGTAGAGGCACTATTGTTACCAACAATTTCAACCAAATAAACCTGGGCCTGAGCGAAAGGTGTTCCCGGGAGAGCAGTCCAACTTCCACCATTTCTATATTCACTGGTAATGGCAGAGGAGGCAAAGGTCCAACGCAGTCCGGTAAAAACATCGGCCCCAGCAAAGTCGTTATTATTGTCATACATGCCGCCATCGCCTTGATAGAAAGACCAATTACCATTCGTACCTGTAACCCCACCACTTGCATCACCAAGCAATAATTTAAATCGTGTAAAAAAGGTTTGGCCGGAGGTATAATTTCTGAAAGGTGTAAATTTATTTACAGAAGTGTTAAATGAAGCTGCTGCTCTCAACTCTGTGCCGTTTCCCAAATTACATAAGCCCGGATTTTGAAGGTTAATACTTCCTGCCCCTGTTCCAATTCTAACAAAGGTTGTTCCTGCGGTAGTTGGATTTGGTATAAAGGCAGTACTTGTTCCTGTGGCATGAGTTCCTGTTCCTGTTCCGAAATTTTGAACATGTGAGTCATACAATGTTGTTGCATTGGCCGTAGGAGCCGAAGTTGTTAGATAATGATAGGTAGCAGCATTACTGCCATTCCAACAAAATGGAATCAACAAATAATTGTAGGAAGTTGACGAAAGCAATGATGTGTTTGAAAAATTAACAGCGGCCTCAGCAATAGAAGAGGAAACGATTGAACCTACTCCTGCTGCAGGAGCCTGACCATTGGAAGCACTAAAGGTTGGCACTAATGGAGCTATGGCACTAATTAAAATATAACCCTTGACGGTTGCACCACTACCAGGAAAGGTAGCAGCTGTCCACGCTAAATTAATTTGTGAGGAAGAAATAGCATTCGCTGTTAGGGTGCTTGCCTGTGACGTTGGTGGATTTGATAATGTAAAAAAACTAGATTCTGGAGACAAAGCTGTACCGTTGGTATTGGTTGCATAGCCTGCAAAAAAATAATTGGTTTGAGGGCTCAAGGAAGTTCTGCTGTGCGAAAATACTCCTATACCTGTACCGCCTTCTAACAAAGGATTATTTCCTGAAGTAACCGGACTTATTGTGGAATATACGGTCCCTCGTCCACTCAAGGCAGCACCACCGTCACTGCTAATGTTTGCACCCAAAATTGCACTATTGTGAGTAATGGATGCAACGGTTGGACTGATAAGTGTTGGCGTTGTTGATCCGGCCGCAGTAGTTTGATTATTGGGGTTTAGCGTAGCAGTTCCACTTTGATAAACTCTGTTTGGTGTGCAATATTCGAAAACCTTGAACCAATAATTAGTAGAAGCTGTTAAACCTGAAATGCTAACCGAGGAGCCAGTTCCATTGTAAACAACCTGCTCACCGCTACCACCATAAACCGGATTAGCAGCAGGATTAGATCCAGTAGCGGGGGTAGTAAATGAATTCGATGTATTCATAATGACCACCCTGCCGGCACCTGTTCCATTGGTCCAAGAAACATTCATTGAGTTTTGTAAAATTGAACTGAAACTTACACTACTTGCCTGCGTGGGAGCAGAACAAACGCCTGCAAATGTTGCGGTTACACTTACATCATCAATGCCAATTCCTTGTGAATTGGAACCGGTAGTATTTAAATTCCAACGCAAATAAATATCAGCGTTATTAGGAATACTCAAAGAACTAATATTAAAAGCAGCCACGTTTACCGTAAGATTTGGTGGATTATAGGCATAAAGGCTTGTCCCTGTTGGAAGTGATGCAGCGGCAATATCACCCGCGGCCACCGCGGTCCAGGTACTACCGTTTAAGGAATAAAAAAACTGAACGCTGGCAGCAGCAGAATTCCTTCTGTATCGCTCACAATTGTAGGAAATGCTGAGCTGGGTAATGTTGGAAGCATTGGTGTTCCTGTACCAGGCCATTAAACTATTCGGACTCGCGTATCCTCCGGAGGTCATTACGCCTGCAGCCCTTTCAGCTGCTGTACTCCCCCAGTTGTAGGTAGCTCCTGTGGTAGGACTTCCTGAAGAAGCTTGTTGACCTAAGGTTGCCGTTCCTCCAGCCCAAGTTGGTGTAGCACTTTGCTGCATTCTCCAATCTGAAGGAAGTGTTGTTGTGGCCGCCATGCCATTAAAGTTCTGCACAACCGGTGTGGTATTCGGAATGCCGGTTTGAGCAAAAACATTCTGACTACATGTAGCCAATAGCACCAAAAGAACAGAAAGCGAAAATGTAAGTATATTGGATTTCATGGTAGAAAATTTTATTCGTCAAATTCAATCAACAAAATTATTCCACCCAGGCCAAAAGGCTGTTAATCAAAGATTACCCAATTGTTAGTTTCCAGTAGTAAAATCAGTAGTAAAAAATACAAACGCAAATAGACTGCGGAGCGTAAAGCCAATAGATACGTTATAAAAGCCCTTCAATTTATTAAAACAATCGGTTTTTTAAAAATCGAATCTTTAACATTAAAATAATATTGATTGGTATTTGTGCAGACCAAACAAAACATAATCTTCACAAACATTTTGCTTTCCACTCATGAAAGATGAAACAAATTGCTCCATTCTATTTAATGACCTTCAAAACTTGTTTACCATTTGCACCCACACGTAAAAAATAGGTGCCCCCAGCCAATTGACTTAAATCCAATTTTGTAATGAGCGATTGGATTTTGCCCGTTAAAAGCGCTTTTCCTGAAGGATCAAAAACCGAATAATTTTGGCCTAAAAACACAGTATTAACTTCTAACTCGAACAAGCCCGCCGAGGGATTGGGATAAACTCCAAATTCGAAAGAAGTCGCCTTGCTAATGCCGAGTGCAAAATTGCAATCATCAAAATAATCCGTGATATAACTTTTCTGTGTAGCATTGGCCGTGTGGGCGGCATTCCCTTTGATATGAACTACCTCGCCGGACAAGTACGAAAACTCAGTAATAGCAGGGTTGCCTATTGTGTTACCCGAAGTTAACAAACCGCCTGTATAACCCTTTTGCATGGCGATAATATGGGCAGCGGTTTCAGCAGGTAAAAAAGTAACACCAACATTAGAAATACCACCCAAATAGGGAATCAAAGAATCATTAATATTACTAATGCTCAAATACTTTCTGGTATTCAAAGGGCCGGCAACCACATCATATCCACAAAAAGGACTTGCTGAATCCGTTGATCCACTTGGCTGATAAAAATTTCCTGAATGGTACTGTGATTCGTTCAGATGTGAAACCACTGCACAAACAATGTCGATTCCAAGGTTGGTATTTTCGATATAAACCCGGTTGGCCAAACCGGCACCGTTAGAGGTCCCTAAGATTCTTATTTGAGCGGGATTAACATTGGTGTAGCTCTGAAGAAGATTCACCAAATCATGGATCATTTCAACATCAGGTGCATTGCTATTTTCCGCACAAATATTCCAACTATTCTGGTAGCCTGTAGGGGCCACCAAGATATGACAGGGCAAGGTGTTTTTAAATTGAAAAATCATGCTTGGGCCAATTGGATTTGGATTCTGAGAACCATTTCCATGCAATAAAATACAAACTGGAAATCCATCCGGTGGAACTGGACCATTGGGAACATAAACACTTATAGGATAGGTGTAACCTGCGGGTTGCTGGCTCCAAACTTTCGTGATGGTAATGTTGGTGGCAGAATCCAAAGTGCTTTGGGAAAAACCAAGCAATGGAAAAAACACAATGACAAAAGCTATAATTCTAATCATCTAATTTTACTTCATTATGAATTGAAATGGTTCAGTTGCATGGTCCTTGTTTAAAAAACAAAAAACAAATTAAGCAAATATTGAATTGCTTATTCAGAACAAATGTAAGAGAAATATTCAAGCTGCCAAGCAATTGCAAATAGCAGCGAAAACACCAAATAAAACAGCAGAAAACCATTACCACCGAAGCGCAGTAAATCTTAATTTCTTAGAAAAAAAAGGTTCAAAAAAAGGATTTTCCAAGGAAATGAAACCAAGCGCATCGCCCCTCCTTTTGCCCTGATCTTTAAAGACAAACGAGATACAAGACAATTGAAATAAAATAAAAGGCTCAAAAAAACAGAACGTTTTCGGGCTTGGCGAAGGTGGCGATTTTCACCACAAATGTGTCTGCGGAGAACCAAACTTTGATTAACCACAAATGTGTCTGCGGAGCACTGAACCGCCACTTTTTCCAAACCCGTGTTATGCACCGTTTTATTTATTCCTTCACGATTTTTACTGTCTGATGTCTGCCATTTTTGTCCGTCAATGTAATAAATAACAATTGATTTGGTATGCTGCTCACATCAATTGTTAGTCTTCTGTTTTGTATACTTTTTTGATC
>JBILVQ010000054.1:0-15373 GCA_044370375.1 Bacteroidia bacterium | reverse complement strand
TATTGGCACCCATGTCTAACCTACAATTGGCACCTGCATTGATGGTGAGGTTATTCACCACCGAAATGGCAGCATTTGTTGAGGTTACAGTTGCAGCGGTATTTGATACCAATAAAAAATTGATACTAAGGGCTGAGTTACTCGTTATACTTTGAGCGGCAGTTCCGTTAAAGTCAACTTGTCGTCCGTTACTGGTAAAGGTTCCTGCTGTTTTGGTAAAATTACCTCTCAATCTTAAATCACCGCCTGCTGTACCCGAGAGTCTGAGGGCATTAGCGGATGAACTGCTGATATTGATATTTCCATTGACCAAAAGCACCTTGTTGGTTTGATCCATATTCAGTGAACCAACATTTCTTACATCAATATTATTTACGGTAGTTTGCCCATAGCCTGCACCTCCCGATCCAAAAAATACGGTTCCGTCATTGATGACCAAATTTCCATTGATGACCCAATCACCGCCTGAGTTCAAGCGTGCAATTTGCAGTCCGGAGGAGTTCATGGTAAAGTCGTAAACCGTTATAGCATTGAAAGCATTGTTGCTTACGGTTGAATTAAAAACATAAGATTCACGATTAAAGGGCTTGGTAGCTGAACCATTGGTTGTTGAACTAACAGTATAATAGCGTTCGTATCGGGCAGAGGTACCTATGTTGCCGCCTGCATTCACAGTAGGAGTGCCGCCATAAACAAAACCACCTGAACTGGTTAGGTAACCAAACCAATTGAAAGAACCGGGAATACCGCCAATAGCAGCCCAAGGAATGGCCACTTCACGAATACCACCGCCACCAAAGACACCATTATCTGCATACGATCCAAAGCCTGCGGTAGATGCATTCCAGCCATTTGCACCATTATGGGTTCTGTATTCCCGATATCCGTTTTTAAAATAAACCACAATGTTGGCTCTGAATTGCAAAGCAGCAAAGCTGGTACCATCATAGTTAAAACCTACATTGGTTCCATTGGCATTGGTACCACCATTGACAGGAATTTGCGGGTCGCTGTCTAGATAAAGAACGTAACCTTCTCCCACATTTCCGCCGGTAACCCCAACATAAAGGTTGGTGGCATCCCAGGTCATGTAAGTAACAACACCACCATTGGTTTCCTGATTTTGACCATTGGTGTGGGTTCCGTACTCTCCACCAGCAATGGCCGCATTAACGGTTGGGGTGTTGTACTGGGCTTTGGTGGATAGAGAAAAAAGCAACAAGAATGCTGCAATTCCAGAGGATAATTTGTGTAATTTGTTTTTCATGTTGGAGCTTTTCATGAGTAAACAGGGGGTTAGGGTGTCATTATGACAATTAGTTAGCTAAGTTAAGCAAATTTAATGTAATATTAACAATCCGGCATGGAAAAGTTTTCTTCAAATTGAAAAATTGTTAATTAGTCACGATTCCCCTTAATTTTTACTTAATTAGTCGAAAATTATAAAATAAGGAAAATCAATTTCATGAATTCAACCTTTAAGAAAATTATTGGGCTTCTATGTTTCCTTTTTGCCCGATTACCCGATGCAGGGGCACAGGAAACATTTATCCCCAATGGCCCCAGGGACGAGCGCCATAGCACCCATGTTTTTTCAAATGCCACCCTGCACATTGAACCCGGAAGGGTTTTATCGAATGCAGTATTGGTCGTTAAAGACGGAATCATTCAGGCAGCAGGAAACGGAGTCGTAATCCCAGCTGATGCGGTTATTCACGACCTTAAGGGTATGCATATTTACCCTGCTTTTATTGATTTGTTTTCGGATTATGGAATGCCGGAAATATTGAAAAGGGAAGATAGAAAAGGGGTTCAGTATGACAATAAAAATCAAGGTGCGCATGGATGGAACGAGGCCCTGAAATCTGATTTTTCGGCCTATCGTGAGTTGAAGGGAGATGCAAAAAAAATGGACCAATACAGAAAAATGGGTTTTGGTGCAGTCAATGTTTTGCGCAGGGATGGAATTTCCAGAGGTACATCGGCACTGGTGATGTTGTCGGATAAGAAAGAGAATAAAACCATTCTAAACAAAAATGCCTTTTCCTGCTTCTCTTTTGATAAAGGTAGTTCCTTGCAAGAATATCCATCATCTCAAATGGGATCCATTGCATTGCTTCGTCAAACCTACCTGGACGGACAATGGTACGCACAGCAAAAGGAGGAGGTTAACCTTCAGTTGGAAGCATGGAATGAGCAGGAAAAATTGCCTGTAATTTTTGAGGTTCCCGATCATTTATCGGGTTTAAGGGCCCTTGCCATAGCAAAGGAATACAAAAAAGATTTTATTCTTAAAGGAAAGGGAGATGAGTATTTGTCTGCCAAAGAATATTCGTTACAACAAGCCAAATTAATTATTTCCTTGCAATTTCCTGAGGCTTATGATGTAAGCGACCCTTACGATGGTTTGAGTTTAACACTTAAAGAATTGAAACACTGGGAATGTGCTCCCTATAATGCTGTTTATTTAGCGAAGGAAAAAGTTGCCTTTTGCTTCACCACTTTCGATTTAAAAAAGAAGGAAGATTTTAGAAAGAATATATTAAAAATGGTGGAACTTGGATTGAGTAAAGATGAGGTTTTGATTGCATTAACCACAAGGCCGGCAGAATGGTTAAAAATGTCGGATAAAATAGGATCCTTGAAGACCGGAATGGTAGCGAGCTTTTCCATTTTTACTGATGATTATTTTAGCAAAGATGCCTTGCTGAAAGAATCGTGGATAATGGGAGAGAAGTGTTTTGAAGAAGAAATCATTGCCGAGGATATTCGAGGTAATTATGATTTAATGTTGGGTACAGAAAGCGGATTGAAATTATCCATTGGTGGAAAAAAACACCAACCTGAATTTCAAATATTCCGCGATACTTCCAAAGTGAAAGTAAGTGCACAATTAAGTGTTGATGGTTTGAAACTTTCGTTTCCATTGCCGGCAGGAAGTATGGCCAAAGGAATTGTGAGGATGCACGGACAAACGGGGAAAGAAAGTATTGCCGGTAAGGCGCTAATGCCCGATGGTGTTTGGGTGAATTGGTCTTTGAAGAAGATAGGTAACTTTGTTGAGAAAGCCGATACTGGCTCTAAAAAATCCATTCCTTCATTGCCGGAATTAAGTTTCCCAAACATGGCCTATGGGTTTAAACAATTGCCTGAAAAGAAAAGTTACTTCATCAAAAATGCAACGGTTTGGACCAATGAGGCGGAAGGAATTTTGGTCAACACCGGTGTATTGATTGTAGATGGAAAGGTTTCAAGGATAGGGAATTTGGGTGAGGAAGAATTAAAGAAAATTCCAGGCTTATTGGTTATTGATGCTACAGGCAAACACCTGAGTGCAGGAATCATTGATGAGCATTCTCATATTGCCATTGCCGGTGATGTGAATGAGGGTACACAAAGTGTTACGGCAGAAGTCAGAATTGGTGATGTCGTTGACCCGGAAGATATAAATATTTATAGGCAATTGTCGGGAGGTGTCACCACCGCTCAATTACTTCATGGTTCAGCCAATGCCATTGGTGGTCAATCTCAAATAATTAAACTTCGTTGGGGTTCTAAGGCTGAGCAAATAAAGTTTGAAGGAGCCGACCCTTTCATAAAATTCGCATTGGGTGAAAATGTAAAACAAAGTAACTGGGGCGATAGGAATGTTATTCGTTATCCACAAACCCGCATGGGTGTTGAACAAACTTTTATGGATGCTTTTCAAAGGGCAAAGGAATATGATGCAATGAAAAAAATTAGTACATCGTCCAAACCAAATGAAAAGCCCGCAGTATTAAGAAAGGATTTGGAATTAGAGGCGCTTTCTGAAATTCTGAACAAGAAAAGATTTATAACCTGTCACTCCTATCAGCAAGGTGAAATTAATATGTTAATGCATGTTGCAGATTCATTTGGTTTTAAGGTTAATACTTTCACCCATATCCTTGAAGGATACAAAGTGGCGGATAAAATGAAAAAGCATGGGGTAGGTGCATCCACCTTTGCCGATTGGTGGGGCTATAAGTATGAAGTGATTGAAGCGGTTCCGCACAATGCTTCTTTGTTGAATTCAATGGGACTGATTACAGCGGTTAATTCAGATGATCCTGAAATGGCCCGAAGATTGAACCAGGAGGCAGCTAAAGGGATTCGTTATGGTGGTATGTCGGAGGAAGATGCTTTGAAGTTGGTTACCCTGAATCCGGCTAAATTGCTGCATATCGACCATCGGGTAGGAAGTATAAAGGTAGGAAAGGATGCCGATCTTGTTCTTTGGTCTGCTAATCCATTATCTGTTTATACAAGGGCAGAGAAGACTTTTGTAGATGGAAAATTGTATTTTGATTTGGAGCAGGATGAACAAATGAGAAAAGAAATTGCTGTTGAACGTGCCCGCCTCTTACAAAAAATGCAAGCAGAGAAAACCGGAGCTGAAATTCCGCCCAAACCTGCACAAAAAATGCAGAAAATTAATCATTGCAATGATCATGAAGTTTATTCACATCCATAAAGCTAACACAATGAAAAAGAAACTATTGATTTGCATTTTGCTGGGTTGTGGTTGGATTAATTTCTCTCAGGCCCAAGTTTATACACCTGCACCGGAGCAAAAGAAAAGTATCTTATTGCGCAATGCTGTTATCCATGACGGCAAGGGTCTTGTGATTGAAAATGGAGCCATAGGATTTGCAAACGGAATTATTAATTTTGTTGGTAAGGTTTCGGCATTGCCTTCTAACCTTACTTATGACAGCATTGCTGACATTAGCGGCAAGCATATTTATCCTGGCCTTATTGCCTGCAATACCATCATTGGCTTGAGTGAAATTGAAGCCATAAGAGCCGCCAACGATTTTAATGAGGTTGGGAATATCAATGCAGGGGTGCGTTCACTCATTGCATACAATACAGATTCAAAGGTTACGCCAACACTCACCGTGAATGGTGTTTTAACTGCTCAGGTTGTTCCCCAGGGTGGCTTGATTAGTGGTACATCCTCAGTGGTTTCCCTAGATGCATGGAATTGGGAAGATGCTGCCCTCTCTGCTGATAATGCTTTGCATGTTAATTGGCCGAGTTCAAGAATTGTTTTCGGGGAATCTTCCGGTACGGCTGATGCGCAAAAGGAAAGGTATCAAAAGAACATCAACATGCTGGACGCTTTTTTTCAGGATGCAAAAGCTTATGCAAGTAAAAAGCCCGCAGAAATTAACTTGCAATTGGAAGCTGCTTCAGATTTGTTTAAAGGTAAAAAGAAGTTGTTTGTTCATGCACGTTATGTAAAAGATATGCTGGCTGCCATCAGTTATTTTGATGGTTTAGGTTTGCCTTTTGTTTTCGTAGGTGCCGATGATAGTTGGATGATTGCTGACCTGCTGGGCCAAAAGAGAATTCCTGTTATCTTAATGCGAACCCATGATTTACCGGAGCGGGAAGATGAAGA
This sequence comes from Bacteroidia bacterium, assembly GCA_044370375.1. Classification (GTDB taxonomy): domain Bacteria; phylum Bacteroidota; class Bacteroidia; order UBA4408; family UBA4408; genus JBILVQ01. Next base: position 9,945 of record JBILVQ010000054.1, on the reverse strand, counting down.
TATTGACCAGCCATTCAAAACACCCTTTATTCTTAAGAAAGCAGGTGTTGAAGTGGCCATAGCGGTTGATGGTTTTTGGCAAGTTAGGACATTGTCCTATAATGCAGGAACGGCCGCTACTTATGGTTTGTCAAAGGAAGAAGCACTAAGCACCATAACTTACAATGCAGCCCGTATTCTTGGTATAGATCAGCAAACCGGAAGTTTGGAAATCGGTAAACAAGCAACCCTATTAATTTGTAATGGTGATATCATGGAAATGAAGGAAAGTGCGCTTACTGCCGCATTTTTAAACGGAAGACGTTTGCCAGCTACAAATTATCAGGATTTATTGTATCTTAAATATTTAAAAAAATATGAAGGAACTAAACCCTGATGGATTTGCCGATTAAATCAATTTTTCCTTTGAAAAAAGTATTTCTTTTTTTTGGTCTCGCTTTGTTCATTAGCATAGGAATCTACCTCAGTTTTTTTTTGACAGGAAAAAGTGCTTCTTTTTTTTATGCTTCAGGGCCTGAAAAGCCGGTCAATGTTGACTCTTTGAGTTATGTACCTGGTTTTGGCAAACATCCATGGTCAACCCATCAACAATTCGAAGCTTTTCCCTTGCCCCAATTTTCAAGAGGACATTCTATAAATGCTAATTTTTTATGGATGGATCCATCTTATTTTGGAGGAAACGGACAGGAGGGAATTAATTTGATGACTGCTGTCAATAATAGTGTTTTTATTCAGGAGCAGTTGGCTAGGTATTGGAATTACTCGGTGATGGTGAACAATAACACCAAAATTTTTAATAAGTATAAAGACCCGGGTTCTTTTATTTACGCCTGGGTTCAATTGGCCAATGAACATCCTGAATGGCCAGCTGCTGCTATTACTTTCTGGGGTCAGGTGCGTCCACGGCATTTGAATGATTCAGCGTGTAATGGTGACCGCGGCTATATCGGTCGAACGAATATGCATGATAGTCTGTATTTGTATTATGAACCGGGAGCAAATCATAAAACCAAGCGAATTAATCCGGCAGTTCATCCCTCAAATTTTAGATGCGATGGATTAACGCAACAAAAATATATCCAAGAATTACTAGCGGCATTGAAACGTCCATTAAATTTTATCAATGAAAATGGCGAGGTTTTTCATTTAATTAGTGATGCTAAATTAGAACAGGATGAGAGGGTTCAGCGCGATAGAAAAAAATTTGAGGGATTGAGTACCTATCAGTATCAGAGCAAGAAAAGACTTATTCTGGAACAAGATTACAGGAATTCCTTTTTGCATGATGCTCGACTTACAGGAACTCATTATTCTGTTTATGCTGTTGATGGTTATGATAAATACCGGCATGATTATGCCATTTTAAGAGAAATTCAAACTCCTCTGCGAAGAATGCGTTACAGCACACCTGATTTTTATCCGCGCTGGCCGAATAATTGGCGTAGAATGCAAGGTCCGTGGCATGGCTTGGAATGGATTGAGGTTTGCAGAGACAAAGAGACAGCCTTGGGTGATCACTTGTTTTCCCCTTTCGTGGCCGCTGGTTGGGATAAGGATGAAACCATCAATATACCACCGGGACAATGGTTGGGATTGTTGAAGTTGCTCAATGTTTTTGGGGCTGAGTTTTTTTATACGGGTTATTTTAATGAGAAAATGCCGCCCAATGACCCACGAAATTATTGTTGGCAAAGTGTAATGCCATCTTATGCACAGGCTGTTTTTTCGTATTGTCCCGAAACCTTTTTGGAAGGTGTTACCTTAAAGGAGGGACAATGGTTGTTGAAATCCAGTCGCGAAGATGTAGCTGCGTTAGTTAGAAAAAATAAAAACAAGGAGCAATATTTGCTCTCTGTAACTTTACAGCACAAAGCCAATGATATAAAGAATCCGAATACAACAGATGCTATAATTTATTGGCGCGGCCTTGAGATTCATTTGGCTGCAAGGGTGCAAGGTTCGGTTTATTTTATAGATTTAAGCAATCCCTCCAATCCAATAGTGGTGATGTTAGACCAATGGCATCAGTGGGAACACCCTGCCAGGTGGTCGAAAGAGCATTGGATGGAAGCAGGGCTTATGGCAGAAAACACAGCTGTGCGTTCTTTTTTTTCAAGAAAAAATGCACAATGGGATCTTCGGAATTTAATCAGTTTTGTTGCGTTAAAAGAAGGAGCCAGTTATGAGTTTTCTTGGCAACAGAGGCAGCAGGAGAAAGCGGATACATTGGTATTGTTGGTTAACGAAACCGTTGGACCCGTTGAAGTGGAGTTGTTTAATCACAATCAAAGTCTTGGCCGGATTTACATCAAAAAAGGATTGAATTTTATTAGGCTTTCTGAAACTGCATTCAAACATGGAGAAATGAAATTATCTTTACGGGTGATAAAAGGAAGCATGGCTTTACAAAGATGGAAAATAAAGAGCAGGAGTCTTTAAGAAAAATTCTGGTTATTCAAACCGCTTTTCCTGGGGATGTGATTTTGGCTACCGGGCTCATAGAGTCTTTGCATAACGCTTTTCCTCAAGCTTCACTGGATGTTTTAGTGCGAAAAGGAAATGAGGTTTTGTTTGAGGAACATCCCTACCTGTCAGAAATATTGATTCTCGACAAAAAGAATGGGAAGTTAAAGGCATTATCTGCCATGGCTTCTTTGGTTAGAAAGAAGGAATATGATTTATTAATCAATCTGCATCGTTTTGGTTCTTCGGGATTTATTGCAATGTATTCCGGAGCCAGACGCATTGTTGGTTTTTCAAAGAATCCATTCTCATTCGCCTATACGAAACGGTTTCCTCATGCATTAGACGGAAGGCATGAAACAGAAAGAAATTTTTTGCTGATTCAGGATTTGAAAGACGTGAAATATTGCAAGCCAAAATTGTATCCGTCGGCTAATCATTATAAGAAGGTTTCCGCTTTGTTTGACCTTGCATCAAAGTTTGTTTGTATTGCACCTTCATCTGTTTGGTTTACTAAGGAGTTGCCTGAAAGCAAATGGATGGAGTTGGTGAATTTTTTTCCTCCGCAAATCAAAATTGTTTTCATTGGTGCACCGTCCGACAGGAATAAATGCGATCGAATTATTGCCGCTAATCCACACCCGAATTGCATTAATTTGGCCGGAAAAATCTCATTGATTGAGTCTGCCGCATTGATGCAACAAGCCCAAATGGTTTATGCCAATGACTCCGCCCCGCTACATCTTGCAACTTCTGTGAATGCTCCATCAAGCGCATTTTTTTTGTCGACTGTTCCAAAGTTTGGATTTACTGGTTTATCCACCAAGGCAAATGTTTTTGAGTGTATCCAACCTTTGGCTTGTCGTCCTTGCGGACTACATGGTCATCGTGCCTGTCCAAAAGGTCATTTCAAATGTGCCATCGATTTAGAGATAACAAGGGAAATGGCAACGCTTTAATCTTTAACTCAGATGGAAATACATGGTAACATATCGAGGACAGCATAAGTACAGAAAAGTGCGAAGGAAACGAAGAGTATTGCCCAAATAACTGCCGGCAGCCAGAGTATTTTTTGTAATTGTGTCGCATCGCCAGCTGCAGATGATTTTGTTATAGAAATTTTTAGTAGAACAAAGGTTGTAAACAGGGATTCAGCTTGAAGCATGGTAGCCAAGGAAAGGGCAAACCAAGCGCTTATTTTTCCGGGAAAATACCACCAAACCAAACCAATGGTGGTAATGAAAATTAATAGCCAAAGAATACCGAAACCCGAGCGCACCCATAACATTAAATTAAGCAGGGCAGTTGCCAACATTAGGTAAAAAAACCACACATAGTTTTTGTTGGAAAGAATCCAAAAGGAAAGCCAGGCGAATCCGGATGCAAAGAGGTAACCGGATAGGGTTATCAAAATGCTGGCCCATCGACTTTTGCTTTTGGTTTTGGTGAGCCCTGATGCATTTGGATTTAATTCAATGCTATCTACTTCACCGCTTGTAAACAAAGCCATTATGGCATGTCCGGTTTCATGCACCATGGTATTGGTGATTCTAAAAAACTTTCCAAGATAGGGAAGATAAAGGACGATCAGACTGCCAAGGACTATAAAGAATTCGGCTTGGTAACGGTTAAAGCATTCCATTTCACCAAAGGTCGTAAAAGTATCCTATTTGCCAAAAAAATGCTTCTGTTGAATTACCTTTGCCCCATGAAAAATAAGGCAAATGATATTGTATGGTTAAGAGATTTTCTGAATGAAAAAGTTCTGGTATATAACCGTTCTAGTTTTATTGAGAGCGACCCCATCTCTGTTGTTCACCATTTTTCTTCTCCTCGTGATATTGAGTTGATAGGATTATTGATGGCCACTATCGCATGGGGAAATAGAAAGTCAATTATTCATAGTGGCGAGAAGATTATTCAATTGATGGACCATGCGCCTCATGAATTTATTACCGGATTTCAGTTGAAGGAAGAAAGACGTATTCAGAAATCAAAGTTTGTGCACCGTACTTTTCAAAGTTCCGACCTTTTGTTTTTTTGCAGAGCATTGCGCAACATCCTAACAGAATGGGGAAGTCTTGAATCAGTTTTTGCCCACGGTTTTAACCAAACTGGTGCAAATGCAGGATTTGCCATTGAGCATTTCAGAAAGGCAATGCTTGAGGTTCCACATATGCCGAGACAAACCAAACATATCGGGAATCCTGCTGCAAATTCAGCTTGCAAGCGATTAAACATGTTTTTGCGGTGGATGGTGAGAAAGGATCAGCATGGTGTTGATTTCGGAATTTGGAATTCTATTTCTCCTTCAAAACTTTCAATCCCTTTGGATATTCATACAGGCAATACATCAAGGGAATTGGGAATGTTAAAGAGAACGGTCAATGATTGGAAGGCAGTACAGGAATTAGATGCAGTATTACGAAATTTAGACAAAAATGATCCTGTCAAATATGATTTCGCATTGTTTGGTTTGGGTGCTTACGGTTGGGAACCAATTCATTAGTGCAATTTACCAGAGGGGGATTGTGATAATTTTATTAAATTTACAAAATCATGTAATTTTGTGAATAAGGTTTTCTCCTTGCTTGATAAGCAAAATTACGCAGTTAAAATTTCCAATGGAAATCATTCGTTAGTGGCGGATGAACCATTGGAACATGGTGGGGGAAATGTAGGGTTTACACCGGTTGATTTGCTGCTTTCTTCTCTTGCAGCCTGTACTTCCATTACTTTGAGAATGTATGCAGATAGAAAGCAATGGAACTTAGAAAACGTTGAAACAGAAATTGAATCAACCATAGAGGGTGAGTTGTTTACCATCTACCGAAAAATTAAGTTAATAGGAGTGCTGAATGAGGAGCAAAACCTTCGTTTGTTGCAGATTGCGAATGCATGTCCGGTGCATAAAATCCTTAACCAACAAGTTGCGATTAAAACCAGTATAGTATGAAGGAAATTATTAAAAAATACAGCAATGGTGAAATTACCATTTTTTGGAAACCGAACCAATGTATTCATTCTACAAATTGTTTCAGAGGCCTTCCTGAGGTTTTCGATCCGCGTAAACGACCGTGGACAACCCCCGAACACGCTACTACAGAAAAAATCGTAGATCAAATTAGCAAATGCCCCAGTGGAGCTTTAAGTTATTTTTACAACGAGACATCGACAGACTCCAATGTTTCAGGGCAACCAAGCCTTGTTGAGGTATCGGAAAATGGTCCTTTATTGGTTCATGGTGATTTGTTGATCAAGGATAAAAGTGGGAATGAGATTTCAAGAAATAATGTAACTGCCTTCTGCCGTTGCGGTGCATCTGCCAACAAGCCCTTTTGTGATGGAACGCACCGAAAAGTTGATTTCAAAGGCTGATTTAATTTCTTGAACATCCGGAGTGTGTTGTTTTGGTAAAATGTTTTAATGAGTTCATTCGTTAGGGACAGCGGTTCTTCTTTTTTTTATACTTTGTTTTTAGTTATTCGTCCATTAATTTTTATGTTTTGTCGAATTTTACTAATAAAAAACTAATATCCATTTTTTTAAATAATAACTTTATTGGGTATTGAATTAAAATGATTTTCAACGACCATCCTTAAGTTTTGCGTAAGTCGGCCTACATATTGTTTATTCTATTGATGAGTGAATTGCTTTTGGTTGGATTTAAACCCTTGCCAGCGGTTGAGGATCGTTTGAATTATAAGTTGCATGCAATGTTTATTTATCATTTCACAAAGTATATTGATTGGCCTCCCAATGCGATGCGAAATGAGTTTAGAATTGGGGTAATTGGAAACTCTCCCATAACTTCTGAATTACAACAATTACTTCGCGACAAACAGGTGAATCGTAAGAAAGTAGTGATAAAGGAAGAAGAGCTAAATGGTTTTATGCCTAGTAACTACGACATTGTTTTTTTATCAGCCGAAAGTTCAGGGAAGTTTAACTCCTTGGATGATGCCAGCAATGGTTTTCCTGTATTGGTGATCACCGAGCAGGACGGTTTGTTAAGAAAAGGTTCCATGATTAATTTTCTGGTCCGTGAAGAAAAATTGCGGTTCGAAATAAACAAAACAAAGATGCTTTCAAGGAACCTTAAGGTGTCGAATGAGCTTTTGAAATTAGCCACCAAAATTCAATAGAAATGAAGAATTTTTTCAAAATATTTTGGCTTTTGGTTTTCTTTATGATGACGAGATTCGCTTGTATTAACGATGCTTTTGCACAAGATACACTTTCTGTCAAGTTTGAAGATTTAACCTTAGAAGAATTGCTTAACCTTAAAGTTACGGTTTCATCCGGCCAAAAAGATTTAGTTTCTGAGGCTGCCGGGGTTGTTACAATTATCAGTAGCGATGAAATTAAATACAGTGGGAGTAGGGATATCATTGATGTATTAAGAAAGGTACCGGGATTTGATTTTGCACAAGATGTTGAGAATATTATTGGGCCTACGGTTCGTGGTTTATGGGCACAAGAGGGAAAGATGTTGTTTTTGGTTGATGGGCATGAAATGCATGAAACAGCTTATGGCACTTTGCAGTTTTTGCAACATTATCCCATCATCAATGTAAAGCAAATTGAGATTATTCGTGGCCCTGGTTCGGTTGTTTATGGCGGAAATGCTGCTCTTGCGGTTGTCAACATTATCACCAGAAAAGGAAATGAAATAAACGGGGTTGTTTTGTCTGCTCAATATGGGAGGTTTAGCGATTTGTTGGCAAGAAGATCAGTGGGAATTTCGGGTGGAAAGTCTTTTAAGAATGGATTTTCGCTTTCTATAGCTGCTAACTTGTTTGATGGAAATTTTAGCAACCAAGAGTTTAGGGATAACGATACCTTACCTTTGATAGGTTATAAAGATAGTTCAGGAGTTTCGGGAAATTATATCAATTGCGGAATTGATTTCAAAAAAATTGAGTTTCGTTATATTCTTGATAACCTTCAACATGATGTTACTGAAGCCAATTTCGGATATCAGCATTTGTCTCATATTGTAAGTATCAGAAGGAAGTTTTCCTTGAGCGAAAAATTGAGTATTACCCCTTTTCTGTGGAATAAGTCCCATTATCCTTGGAGATTTATTGATTACCACGATTCTGTTTATTTCGAGAATTTTTATAATGTAAGAACAGAGGGTGGGCTTATCGGTAATTATATTTTCAATTCAAACTTTAGTTTGTTGGCAGGTGCAAGGTACCAGAATGATTATTCAAGTTATTTTGAGGAGAATACACCGCTGCGGTTTTCCTATAACGGTCAAACAAGCGTTCAGTTTTTTAATTATTCCATTTACACACAAGCTACGTTAAAGTGGAAGAAATTTATTTTAACTCCTGGTCTTCGTTATGAGAAGCATAATGTTTACGGGGCAGTGCTTGTTCCACGAATTAACTTAAGCGCTCAATGGAATAAGTTTGGTTTCGACATTCAATACAACGAGGCCTTTCGGGCACCTACCATTATTAATATTGATTTGAATAGGACCATCAAGCCGGAAAGAACCTACGATAAAGAAATTGAACTTAATTATTCTTTTAATTCCTTTAATCAGATGGCGATAACTTTTTTTTATATTGATATTTTCCGACCAATCATTTATACCAAAGAGGAAGGAATCGAGACTTATTTTAACGGTGCGCGAACAGGATCTTTGGGCACAGAGTTTTCCTACCGCTGGAAGAACGAGAAAAATTTCTTAGCCTCTTCTTTTTCCTTTTACCGACCTTCCAATAATTTGGTAGATGTTTTTTCCGTTGAACAGAATTCGAATGTTTTAATTGCAACGCCCGCTGTTAAAATTGCCTGTGATTATACACGGCAAATCAATAAGTACCTTTATTTTGGCGTTTCCGGAATTTATTATGGTAAACGCTATGGTTACAATAGTGTTGACGAACCCTTTTCTCAGCCGGAGACTTATCTAATAACTGCTTATGTTGGGACCAAGGCTTTGTTTGATGTTTTAGATTTGTCGATAGGTATGAATGATATCTTGGATCAGCGCTATAAATTTATTCAGGCCTACCGATCCGGCAGTGGTCCATTGCCGGGTCCGGGAAGAGAACTAACCGTTCGGTTAAGATGGACCGTATTAAAAGGTAAACCTTAAGCAAGCGAAAAGTCCATGAAGAAAAAGTCCAGGTTAACCATCCATAGAAGGTTGTTTTATAGTTTTCTTATTTTGATTCTTGCTTTTTCGGCGAATGCCTTGGTAACTTATTTTATCCTAGAAAAGAATATTGATTTAACCGATAGGGTGTTTGAGAATTCGAACCCATCACTTCAAGAGTTGGAGCGATTCAAATTGTTGATAAATGAATCGAAAATGTATACTACCAATTGGGTTTTCTTGCCGGCAAAATCTACAGAGAAAGAAAATCTTTCTAAGCTTCATGATCAAGAGTTTCCTTTGTTGATTAAAAGAATCGGTGAGCTTTCGGCCAGTTGGAATTCCTTGCAGCGGCAGAATCTTAGTAATATATTAAAAGCGTCAAAAGAATTAATGGCTTCTCAACATCAAGTCATGACCATGTTGGTAAGCTTTAATGATTATGAAGAAGCGGCCAGAAAAATGCAAGCAGAGCTTTTGCTTGAAGAAGAAGTTTTTCCGCTGTCTGCAAAAATCCTTGGACAAATAAATCACTTAATTGATCTCAAGAAAGTAGAGATCGTGAAAGACGAGAAAGATTTGATTGACTCTTCCAATTTTCTAAGAAATCTGGTATTTGTTTTGTCTCTTTTTTTAGTTGGATTATCCTTGCTGTTTTCCTTTTACAATTCCCGGTTAATTTCATCTCCTATTGTTCAGATGAAGGACATTATCAATAATTTGGGTAAAGGAGTAATTAATGAAATTCCTGAACGCAACCAAGAAGACGAGATTTCTGATATGATTGATTCTGTTAATCAGTTATCTGCAGCTTTGCGTAAAACAGTTCATTTTGCCGACCAAATTGGGCAGGGTAACTTTTCTGCCGAACATACACCTTTGAGTGAAGAAGATACTTTGGGAAAATCATTGTTGAAGATGAGGAATGATTTGCGAAAAGGGGAGGAACGGCTCATTGAGGCACAGGAAATTACCCGCATCGGTAGCTGGGAGTATGATTTGCTTGCCCGTGAATTACAGTTTTCAAAGGTTACCTATCATATACTTGCATGGAATGAATCGGATAGAAATCCGAGGATAGGAAATTATTTGAAAATTCTTCACCCTGAAGATATGCCTCTTCATTTACAAATGATTGAAAGAGCAACACGAGAAGGGGTTCCACAGACCTACGATTTAAGATTGTTTCTTGGTCCGGATAAACTTAAGAATATTCAGATGGTGGTTAAGCCAGTATTTGATGATCAACAAAGGGTAGTTAAATTATTTGGTACCATCCTTGATATCGATGAGAGGAAGAAGTTTGAGATGGATTTAATAGCAGCCCGTGATGGTGCTGAGAAAGCTGCAGCAATTAAGTCGCAGTT
>JBILVQ010000249.1:0-4473 GCA_044370375.1 Bacteroidia bacterium | reverse complement strand
CAAGAACTCAGCATGCAGCAGCAAGAAAAACACCTCAAAGATTTCATCCTCGACTGGAAAAAAGACACCGAACAAACAGACGATATCCTGGTGATGGGCATCAGCATTTAATTCCCAAAGTCAACACCACAAATGTCAAAACATCGAAAAATGATTTCTCAAAAAAAAGACTAATTTTGAAACAATAATTTCTTCCCTATGCAAGTTTATTTTTCTGAACAAAGTGCAAAAACACCCTTTATCGAATTCGACCCAAACAGCGGAAACTTCGAAATGAAAGGTAAATCAATTCCTGAAAATACCAAGGGATTCTACGAACCCCTCTTTCAATGGATGGACGAATATGAACAAACCCCCGCTCCACGCACAACCTTCAATGTTCAACTCGATTATTTCAACACCAGCTCCGCCAAAGTGATTGTCGATTTTTTTAAAAAACTCGAAAACCTCGAAAAAAGCGGCAAAGGAAAAGTTACCATCAACTGGCATTATGATGAAGATGATGGCGATATGATGGAGGCAGGACAAGATTACCAATCCATTATCAAAGTAACTTTCAACCTTATTTCCTTCAAACAGGAAGAATAATTTACCCTCTTTAACGTTTTCCTCTTTTTCATTTGCTCCTTTGCGAAAAGTTTTTCACTTTTGCTACAAAGTCAACACAATGCAATTTAAAACCAAGTATCTTAAAATCAGCGCTTTAGCAATCGTTGCCGCCTCCTTTATGGCCTGCGGTGGTTCCGACAAACCCGCCGAAACTCCGGCAGATTCAACAGCAACCTCCTCTGCCAACAATCCTCCACCCAGTACCGTGGACGATATGGTTGATTTTAAATTCCATTACCTGATCGGAAATATCCCCTCTCCCATGGAATTGGTAGATGCCCTACCTTCCGCTGGATTTACCTTCAGCAAAGACCTGCTCAACAACATCGATAACGAAAAAAAATACAACACCTCTTTCAAAAAGGCAGTCAACTTTGGTGTTTATTCGGTAGATATGGCCTACATCGCCTCTAACGAAGAATTTACCATGGTGAAATCTTACATGGCCACCGCACAAAGTCTTGCCAAATCACTCGAGTTAAGCGAAACCTTTAACAAGGTGGTGGGCGACAGACTAAAAAACAATGCCGAAAACAAAGATTCACTCAAAAAAGTAATCGACCATGCTTATTACGAAGTTGACAACTACATGCGCAACAACGAAAGAGCACTTACCGCTACCCAAATGCTTACCGGCAGCTGGATAGAAAGTCAGTACATCACCCTTGCCCTAATCAAAGATGTGGCAGTAAGCGATCAAAACAAAGTGCTATTCGAAAAAATATTCGAACAGAAACGTCACCTCGAAAGCCTTGTGAGTCTGCTCAAAGAATACGCCAAAGAAAAAGAATTTGCACCTACCATTGAGCAATTAAACGCACTCAATGAAGTGTATAAAACCATGAAAACGGAAGATGTAGGCAACAAAGACTACATGAACAAACTCTATAACAACGTGGCCAAAATAAGGCAATCAATTACCAATTAATCGATTGCCGGTTCAAAATGAAAAGCTTTGAGGTTTTGCTTCAAAGCTTTTTTTATAGTTGATCATGAGTGATAAAATCCTAAAAGCCCTCCTACAACTTTTCGCTATCCTTGGCAAAGCCAAAGAGGGCGTGGGCGATAGCAGGCAAACCGTTTACTTCTTTTTGAAACAAATCCTCAACGAAGAACAGGTTGAAGATTATATTAAAATTTACAACGAATTCCTCCTCTCTCACGAAAACAAAAACGAAGGCGAAAAACAAAGAAAAAAAACAGCCGTTAGCTCGGTAAAAATTTTGGTCATCTGCGAACAAATCAATGAGGCCCTTACACAACGCCAAAAAATTGTTGTTCTTGTTCGTCTCATCGAAGTAATCCTGGAAGATGGAAAAGTAACCGACCAGGAAATTGAATTCATTAGCACCGTTGCCGCTTGTCTTAACATCAGCGAAGATGAATACGACCTGCTCTATAAATTCTGCACACAAGCCGATTTTGTAGAACACGAACAGCTACTCACCATCGCGGCACCTGAAAAAACCAAACAGCTGCATGGCAAATCAATTCCCTGCGAAGGTCTGAAAGGAGAAATCAGAATCGTCAACGTAAAAAGCACAGGTATGTACTTCCTGCGCTATTACGGAAGCATGACCATTACGCACAACGGACAAAATATTTCCGACCTGCGCATCTATCAACTCAACCATGGTTCTTCCATCAGAGGCGGTAAAATTGAAACCATTTACTACTCAGATATTGTAGGCTCTTTCCTCAACGAACAATTCTCTCATCCGCTGCAATATGTGGTGAACAAAATCACCTACCGCTTTCCCGATGGAGAAATTGGATTGCATGAATTGTCCTTCGAAGAAAATTCAGGAAAATTAATCGGTATCATGGGTGGTAGCGGTGCCGGTAAATCTACCCTGCTCAACATTCTCAACGGCAGCGAAATTCCTGATGCAGGAAACGTTTGGGTGAATGGTTATGACCTTCATCGGGATAAAAAAAATCTTGAAGGAGTCATTGGTTTTGTTTCACAAGACGACCTGCTCATCGAAGACCTCAGCGTATTTCAAAACCTTTACTTCAACGCGCAACTATGCTTTAGCGGGAAAGACCAAAATTTTGTTCTTAACAAAGTACACCAAACCCTGCAAGACCTCGGACTCTTTGACATCAAAGATTTAAAAGTAGGTAGTCCGCTTGATAAAACCATCAGTGGCGGACAAAGAAAACGTTTGAACATTGCCCTCGAATTAATCCGCGAACCCGGTATCCTCTTCGTTGATGAACCTACCTCCGGTCTTTCTTCCCGCGATAGCGAAACCATTATCGATCTACTCAAAGAATTAGCCCTGAAAGGCAAACTCGTCTTCGTGGTGATTCACCAGCCATCAAGTGATATATTTAAGGTATTCGATAAACTACTCATCCTCGACAAAGGTGGATACCCCATTTATCTTGGCAATCCTGTTGAGTCCATTGCTCATTTCAAAACAGCCGTGAATTTTGTGAACCCTCACGACAATGAATGTGGTATTTGCGGTAATGTGAATCCCGAACAGGTTTTTAACATCATTGAAACCAGGGTGCTTGATGAAAACGGACAACCAACTTCAAAAAGAAAGGTAAGTCCGAAGGAATGGAACCGTCTTTTCAAAAAAACATCGAAAGGGGTTGATGAAAACAACATCGCAAAAACCAACTTCGATATCAATTACAAAAAACCCGGCTTCTTTCAGCAAATGAAAATATTCATGCTGCGCGATGTGCTGGCTAAATTTTCTAACAAGCAATACCTGATCATCACACTGCTCGAAGCTCCTTTGTTGGCCTTTATCCTTTCTTACATGACCCGCTTCAGTAAATCGGGAAGCGACTATACCTTTTCGGATAACAAAAACATGGTGGCTTATTTTTTCATGAGCGTGGTGGTGGCGCTCTTCCTGGGGCTTACCGTGAGTGCCGAAGAAATTTTCCGCGACAGAAAAATAAGAAAACGCGAAGCCTTTCTCAACCTGAGCAAAGGCAGTTATCTCTCCTCTAAAACCATCATTCTGCTTTGCATTTCTGCCCTGCAAACCGCCTTGTTCGTGCTGGTGGGCAATGCCATTGCCGGAATTGCAGAACTCAATTTTCACTATTGGTTGGTACTCTTTGCCGTCTCCTTCTTTGCCAATATCCTCGGTCTGAATATTTCATCCGCCTTTAAAAGCGCGGTCACCATTTACATTCTAATTCCATTTCTCATTATACCGCAACTATTGCTAAGCGGTGTTCTGGTAAAATACGATGAGCTAAACCCCGGTCTTTCTTCACAAAGCGTGGTGCCGTTGGCCGGTGATGTAATGGTTTCCCGCTGGGCCTTTGAAGCCCTTGCTGTTGAGCGTTTCACAGGAAATTCCTACGAAAAAAATCTTTATCCCTTCGAAAAACAAATCATCATCAGCTCTTTTGTAAAAGGAGCTTGGGTGAGCAAAATGAAAGAACTGCTCACACAAAAAGCAAGGACAGAAAATGATCTGGAAGTACTGCGCAATGAATGGAAGAAAATGTTCCCCTTCCGCAATACTCCCAAACTCAACAGCGAAGAAGAGAAAAAAAGCATGCTGTTGTCTTTAGACACCATAAAATCAACTTATGGCAATGCCTACAAGACTGCATGCAGTAAAAGAGATAACTTCTTTTTACAATTTCAAAAAGAGCCGCAAAAGGAAATTTATTACAATGGGCTCAAGAAAAAATATCACAACGAAAAAATTGCCGAAATTGTAAAAAACCCGGGCATCCATGAAGAAAATATCCTCGTAGAAAAAGGTGAATTGCATCCCATCGAAAACAATATTTATTTTGATGGCTCTCCTACACAAAACATACGCGCTCATTTTTATGCACCCACCAAAAGCTTTATGGGCAAGCGTTACAGCACTTTTA
>JBILVQ010000248.1:0-4481 GCA_044370375.1 Bacteroidia bacterium | reverse complement strand
AAATAGGTCAACAAACTTCATCGAGAGCCGATTGTTAAAGTAGACCCCGAAACCAATTAATAAATTCCCCTTGTTGGCTTAAAAACAAGACAGTATCTAGCTCCGGCTTCTGTTTTTTACCCTACTCCCCCGCCAAAACAGGTTCCTCTACCCAATCGCCATGCTCCTTAATTAAATCGATCAAGGCATCCACTGCTTCTGAAGTTGCAATATTTTTACGCACTACTTCCTTGCCCTTATACAAGGTAATTTTTCCAACCCCAACGCCTACATATCCATAATCAGCATCAGCCATCTCTCCGGGTCCGTTTACAATACAGCCCATAATGCCAATTTTTACACCCTTTAAATGCTGTGTTCGTTTTCTTATGCGGGCAGTGGTTTCCTGCAAGTCGAAAAGGGTTCTTCCGCAAGACGGGCAAGAAATATATTCGGTTTTGCTAATGCGGGTGCGGGTGGCTTGAAGCACACCAAATGCCAAGCGGTTATTCAATACCGGATTGCCACAGTCAATTGTTTTGAGCCAGGTACCGTTGCCATAACCGTCCATCAACAGAGAACCAAAGTCGGTTGAAGCATACAGTTGTAAATGTTCATCGCTTAAAGAACGATAATTTCTCTTGATGATTACCGGAGCTTTACAGCCTGATTGAACAATTTCAAAAAATGCAGCTCTTTGCTCTGCTACTCCATGTTCATGAAAGGAATCAAGAATTAATACTACCGTTGGATCTTGAGCAACTTGGGTTAAAAAATTTTCAGATAGGGTTTCATAATCAACGGCAACAAAATTAATTTCCGTTGATTTGTACATTGTCCTAAAATATTCCTCACCACAAAACAAAGGATAACGTTGTTTCTTTTCCTTCATCTGTTGCCATGTTTGGTGATTATAAATCAAGCCCAAGGTGCCCGGTATTTCAAAAGCAATGTCCTTGTTGCCCAAATAAACAAAATCGCAAGCCATATCGCTTAAATTCCATTTGTCTAAAGCAACCGAGTAATGATAACCTAAAGCAAAAAATGAAGCCTGATTGATTTCATCTCTCTCGCTCAAATCGGCAATAACACGAGGCACATTGTCTTTTCCGAGATTCATGACTGCATGGCTTTCTCTTTTTGAAAATTCAAATGGTGTGTACAAAGCAATGGCTTCTTCGGATGGTCTTTTTACGGCAGGTGCTTGTGCACGAGTTGCGTAACGATTCACCAAGGCAATGGCAACGGGAGCTTCAAACTCAGGGTCTTCGGTTAAAGAAACACGAACCGTATCACCCAAACCATCTTCTAACAAAGTACCTATCCCGGCAGCCGACTTAATTCTTCCATCTTCTCCATCTCCTGCCTCCGTTACACCCAAATGCAAAGGATAGTTCATGTTGTTTTGTATCATGGTGGCCACCAACAAACGATAGGCTTCAACCATAACCTTTGGGTTACTGGCCTTCATCGACAAGACAATATTGTGATAATTCAGGTCTTCACAAATGCGTAAAAATTCCATCGCAGATTCAACCATGCCGAGAGGAGTATCGCCATAACGACTCAAAATTCTGTCGCTCAAAGAACCATGATTGGTGCCAATGCGCATGGCAGTACCGTATTCTTTACAAATCTTAACCAAAGGGGTAAAACGCTCCCTGATGCGGTCTAATTCTTCTTGGTAATCGCTATCTGAATACTCTATCAGATCAAATTTCTTTTTATCGGCATAATTACCCGGGTTAACCCTCACCTTCTCCACCAAACGAGCCGCCAACTCCGCGGCATTGGGCGTAAAATGAATGTCGGCAATCAGGGGAGTCTCATAACCCCTAGCCCTCAATTCCTTTTTTATCAATTCCAGGTTGCGGGCCTCATTCAAACTAGGAGCGGTAATTCTAACGTAATCGCATCCAGACTCAATCATGCGGATGCTCTGCTCTACCGTAGCCTTGGTATCCATGGTGTCGGTAGTGGTCATGCTTTGAATGCGAATGGGATGATGGCCACCCATGGCCACACTTCCAATGTTTACCTCACGCGTAAGGAATCGTGAGTATGCGAAAAGATCGTTACAAAATTGCTTTTTTTCCATGGCGTATTTGCATACAAACATACAAAACACAATGGAACCATCATTTGTTTTGAGAAACTCAAAGCGATATATCGCCTTGAGAAGAGACCAAGCATTACGTCACTACCATTTTGCACCCGGGTAGGCACGCTGTAAAAACTGCATTTCGCATAACAAATGCCCTAAATGCTCTGTATGATATCCGGTTATTCCTCCTTTTATCATGTGCGAATGCTCGGGAATATTCAAACCAGCCTCCTGAAAAAGCTCTTTTACTTCTAATTCCCAAAGGGCCTTCAGTGCGCTCAAAGAAGGTATTGCCTTCATTTCGAACAACTCCTCAGTGTCTTCGTTTTCAAGAAACAAATCTTCACTAAACATCCACAATTCCTTTAGTGCATAGACCAAACGCCTCTTGCTTTCTTCCGTACCGTTGCCCATCCTGATGAGCCAATCCGCGCTGTGTTTAATATGGTAGTTGGTTTCCTTATCGGCCTTCTCGGCAATTGCTGATAAACGGAGGTCTTCCGACAGCTTCATTCCAGAATAAAGCAAATGTGCAAAGGCGGAATACAAATACTGCCTTAAAAGAGTTGCAGCAAAATCGCCATTGGGTTGCTCTACCAATAAATTATTTTTAAAAGCTCTTTCCTCACGTAAAAACGCAACATCATCGGCTGTTCTGCCTTTCCCTTCGAGCTCTGCATAATAGTTAAAAAACATTTCCGCCTGCCCGAAATGGTCCAACGACAAATTCGTGAGTGCCAAATCCTCTTCCAAAATAGGCCCCCGACTGCACCAGGCAGCCAATTGTTGACCTAAAATTAAATTATTGTCGCCCATTTGCAGGCAAAAATTCATCAGTGCCTTTTTCATTGCTTCGAATGATTAGATATTTTTTACTCCTTCAGGAATGTTGTAAAATGTTGGATGACGGTAAATTTTATCATCGGCAGGATCAAACCATGAACCCTCTTCTTCTGCGCTGGAAGCAGCAATCTGATCAGACAGTACTACCCAGATATTCCTTCCTTCTCCTCTGCGCGTATAAATATCTCTGGCATTCTGAAGAGCCATGTCCTTATCACTTCCATGCACACTTCCTGCGTGCTTGTGGGGCGTTCCCGATTTACTTTGTATAAAAACTTCCCACAGGGGCAGTTGATTGTTTTCCTGACGCATAACGCTTTGAATTAATGTGAATGCAATTGATGGTTGTTTTTCTTTTGAAATTCGGCATAGGCCAAAGCGGCCTCTCTTACCCAATTTCCTTCCTCATGGTAATGAATATGGTGCTTCATTCTTTGGTGATTACAAGGGCCGTTTCCATTGATAACCTGCTTAAACTCCTCCCAATTAATGGGACCATGATCCCAATTGCCTGTAGCTTCATTGAAGGATAATTCAGGATCTGGCACCGTGAGCCCGATAAAATGTGCCTGTTCAACGGTTTTGTTGATAAAACGAGCTCTCAGGGTATCATTGCTTTCTCTTTTTATTTTCCACTTGAGGGAAAGTTGTGAGTGTGCCGAATCGTTATCCGGAGGACCGAACATCATCAGCGAGGGCCACCACCAGCGGTTCATGGCATCTTGTGCCATCGCTTTTTGAGCATCATTGCCTTGCATCATGTGCACCATGATTTCGTAGCCCTGACGCTGGTGAAAAGATTCCTCTTTGCAAATTCTCACCATGGCCCTTGAATAGGAACCAAAAGAAGTTCTTTGCAACGAAATTTGATTCACAATAGCCGCGCCATCAACCAGCCATCCTATGGCACCAATATCGGCCCAGGTCAATGCAGGGTAATTAAAAATGTTAGAATATTTCGCCTTCCCTTCATGAAGTTGCTCAATCATTTTTTCGCGACTGATACCAAGGGTTTCCGCGGCACTGTATAAGTATAGGCCATGACCTCCCTCGTCTTGAATCTTGGCCAACAATATTTTCTTGGCTCTAAAAGTAGGTGCTCTTAAAACCCAATTTCCCTCGGGCTGCATTCCAATTACTTCGGAATGGGCATGCTGAGAAATTTGCCTGATCAACATTTTACGATACTCTTCTGGCATCCAATCGCGGGGTTCAATTTTTTCTTCAGCATCAATTCTTTGCTGAAACTGTTCCAATAATTTGCTTTCGGGCATAGCTTTCATTTTGTTGAAGGTTATAACATACCTCCGGATTTTTTTACAATGTTCCTCTTCGCGCTTGCTCTGCTTCTATACTCTCGAACAAAGCCTGAAAATTACCCTTCCCGAAAGATTTGGCCCCTTTGCGCTGAATAATTTCAAAGAAAAGCGTTGGCCGGTCTTCTACCGGTTTGGTAAAGATCTGCAGCAAATAGCCCTCTTCATCACGGTCAACCATGATGCCCCATTGCTTTAATTCCTCCAAATCTTCTTCAATAATTCCAACGCGGTCTTTC
>JBILVQ010000053.1:0-15421 GCA_044370375.1 Bacteroidia bacterium | reverse complement strand
ACATCCACGCATTATTTTGCAACATTGATCGTTAACCCGCCACGACAAAATGTTGCCCATTACTGAAATGTTTCTCTAACACTGATTTATTAATTTTTAAAACAAATTTTATGGAAAATCTTTTTGGGCCATTGGCCACAGAGCGATGCACCTCGCACCTCGCACCTCAAGAAGGTAAAGTTAATCATTCCTTTGTTGATTTGCTTATGTAACTTCCAGGTTTTGTCGCAAACAACATGGACTGGTTTTATAAGTAGCAATTGGACTGACCCTTTTAATTGGGATGCAGGAGTACCTATGGCCAATTCAATTGTCATTATCGATGATATTTCCTCTAATATTCCACATATTAATACTGTAAATGCAGTTGCAGGTGATTTAATCCTTGCCAATGATGCTTATATTTTATGGGATGATCCCGATTATATCCTCGACATTTACAGGGATTTGGTGAATGATTCTTCAGAACCTGAGGTTTTTGGTGCACAAGGAATTGTTCGATTCGTGGGAAATGCGAACACCACTGTAAGTACATCAACCTCTGCTAGAACCAAATTTAACAGGATGGTTTTAAGGAAAACGGTCAACAATCCGGGTTATACATTGACCCTTAACAGCCGTTGTTATGTCAAAGATTACCTGGAATTAATGGACGGTACACTAGTAACTAGGGATAACTTAACCCTTACAAGTAGTTTTACCTCTTCTCCTGTTGTTTTTCATACAGCCTTTATTGTTCCCTACGATATTAATGATGCTGGAATTGACGGAGATGTTATGATGCAGCAAAGCGTTGTTGATAATCATAAAACCTGGCATTGGTTAGGAAGTCCGGTGGCAAATACCATCAACAATACCTGGACATTGGAATTATTAATGGACAATACAAGTAATCAAAACTTCAATTCAAGTTATGCCTATCCTGCTGGTTCAATGCCGGATTGGGTATATTATGATGAGCGGCTTGAGGACCCTAATTCACCGGGAGATGAGGCAAGGTATGGTTGGCTCGGCATTGATGATGAATATGTTGAGTTTGATTCTTTGCAGGCAGTTTGCGGATCTTTTATTGCAGATGGGAATTTGATAGATTGGAAGGGTTTCCCGCATAATGGAACCATAAGTTCCTACGAACTAAATTATACCAATCATGGCGAATCGGCTGATGGAATCAACCTTGTTAGTAATCCTTATCCCTGGCCATTGGATTGGCAGAGTGTCTGGACCAGAGAAACTGTTGAAACAAGTGGTCATTTAGGCCCAATGATATGGTTATGGCAAAATGACGGGGTTTCGGCCACGGGAGGCTATTTTTATATCTGGGATGCTCAGTTGTATGATAATGACCCAAATCCTGCCAATTGGCCGGCTCCCGGACAATATAACAATGAAGATGCCTATTACAAGGCCAACCCTCACATTGCCATTGGTCAAGGATTTGAGGTTCAGGTTGACTTGGATGATTTAACCTTTAATGTTGAGGAATCTGATTATACTTTATCTTTTCCCCATGCAAATCAAGTTCCCTTTATAAGAACAAAACCAGAGCGTGAAGCATTGGTTTTAAAATTAAGTGGAAAGAACAACAATGATTATTTACAAATAAGATGGGAGGAAGGTGTTAATCCAGGTTACCAATTTGGCAAGGATGGAGTAAAACGAATGAATCCCGGAAATAATTTTTACACTAAAGATAGTGGAAAAGAATTAATGTTAGAAAGGCGACCAATCCTTGACAAAGGAGAAATTATACCGCTTTACTTGGCGCTTTTGGAAGCAGGATTGTATCAGATTTCATGGGCCAAAGAAGTTTTTGAATCAGAAAATTTTGAGGTTTATTTTGAGGATAGAGAAAGAAAATTGTTTTTGAAAATAGACCAAAGTTTTGAATACTCCTTTACAGGTAAACAGGGTAGAAATGATCAAAGATTTTTTATTCATTTTATTCCTAAGTACCAAAAGGCAGATACTTTTGCAGGTTCCGGGGCACGGGTGAATTATTCCAACGGCCTGCTAAAAATGGCCAATGGAAAGAACAATAATGAAGTTGAACGGATTTCCGTTTATAAAAATGATGGCAGGCTGGTTGACCAAACCACGAAAGCATTTGAAAATGGAAATGCCAACTGGCCAATTACCCTTGAACCGGGCATTTACATAATTCAAATGGATGATGACAACTCTGTGATTGAAAAGTTAGTAGTATCAGAGCCTTAATTATTGAATCAGAAGGAGTAAAGTTTATGCTTTACTCCTTCATAAAAACAATTTAACATGAAAAAATTACTTCTTCTAATCTTAATAATTTTGAGCTTTCCTTTCTTGAAAGTTCAAGCGCAATGGGGAAATATATGGGTACATCCAGCCAATAATTTCAGAATGGATTTTAATTCCGGAGTACCTGTGATTACAATGCCATCAGTTTCAGGTAGTAGTGTGGAAGGTTATTCTTCAATTTGTGATGACAATGGTCAATTACTTTTTTATGCCAGTGGTGTTAAAGTATATGACAGAAATATGAATTTGATGCCCAATGGGGATTCAATTGGAGGTGGAGTTAGCTCAAGCCAGGGATTAGTAATATTTCCGAAACCCGGAAGTACTCATGAGTTTTATTTGTTTACCGTTGACCAAAATCCAGCCTCAGTAAATTCAACCAATGGTTTATGTTGGTCAATTGTAGACTTAAATTTGAATTCAGGACTTGGCGAAGTTGTGAGTAAAGCCAATTTTTTATTGGATAGTTGTTATGAAAAAATTTCAGCCACCAGGCATTGTAATGGGGTTGATTGGTGGGTGGTGGTCCACCCCTGGAATTCAAATGAATTTGTATCTTTTTTAATCGACCAAAGTGGTGTAAATAACAATCCGCAAATTTCAGCCATCGGACCAATTATTTCAGATACACCAAATAATTTTGGAAATTCATTAGGCATGATGAAAATTTCACCCGAGGGACGATTCATTGGGTTAGTTAATTCATTAACAGACGTAAGTGTTTATAAATTCAATAACGAAACAGGCGAAGTATTCGATACCGTTTTTTTTGAGACAACCTCAATGGATAGTTTAACTTTAAAATATGCCTGTGCATTTTCTCCCAATGGAAAATACTTTTATTCACAGAGTAATTTGGCTCAAAGAGATATTTATCAATATGATTTAACCCTGTCAACCCAAGACAGTGTTTTGAACTCGAAAATTGGATTATTTAATGCCCCCTTTGGCACCTCATTAATTACGAATAATGTTTGTTCCAGTTTAGGGCCTGATGGGAAATTATATTTTGTAACCAATGATACTTTGGGTGTTAATGGTTATTGTGCATTGTCTGTAGTGAATAAGCCGAATTTGCCCGGTCTTGACTGTGAAATGGTTCCCTCCCAACACATATTATCCGGTGCTAATTTTATCGCATTGCCCAACTTCCCCGATTGCATTTTCGCACGCGAACACAAAGCCACACTTCACATACCCACCTGTACAGGTGCCGACTCTGCCATTGTTGTTTTCGATACCTTGCTCAATGTGGTGCATGATATTTCTTGGGATTTTGGTGACCCTGCCTCAGGAGTCAACAATACTTATGAAGGTACTGATCCTTTTCACCTATTTTCTGCACCCGGTACCTACACCATCACCTTAACTTTCACCAATCGTTGTAACCAGTTTATAATTTCAAGGGATGTTTATATTCCAAACACAACTCCACCTTTAGTACCCACCATTGTTTTAAATGCTTCTTTTTTGGAGGCAAGTGTTTCGCCCAATTACCAATGGTACCTCAATGATAGTTTAATTTTGGCTGCAAATAATTTCGCCTTTGCACCAACACAAAATGGTATTTACACCGTTAGCACGACCCAAAATGGTTGTACTGTTTTTAGTTTGCCATTTCTATTAACGGCTGTTAGCATTGAAGAAATAAAAAGAAATCAATCCTTTACTTTGTTTCAGAACAAGGAGACTCTCACCCTCCAATGCAATCCCCTAACCGATTGTTTTTATAGCCTTGAACTCATCGACCTGCAAGGAAGGGTATTACAAACTCATTTTTACCAACAAAAACAAAACAATGTAAACATCAACATCAGCGAATTACAAAGCGGAATTTATTTATTGCGCGTGAATGGGAGGGAAGTGAGGAGGATCATAAATCATTAATTTCAATAAATGGAGGTTACAAATTTTTGTGTTTCTTTTTTTAGCAAAGAGGTTTGACCTATCGATACCCTCTTGCCTTCAAAGCAGTGCTGTCACGTCCCCCTGAAAGGGCCTTCATGGTTTGTTTGTAGCTCTCGTCTCCTGCCTTCATTTTTAACAAGGCCAACTCAAAAATAGCTTCACGATCGTAGGGTGAATTGGCATTGTCGGCAACCAGCTGCAAATATT
Organism: Bacteroidia bacterium; assembly: GCA_044370375.1. GTDB lineage: Bacteria > Bacteroidota > Bacteroidia > UBA4408 > UBA4408 > JBILVQ01. Next base: position 11,029 of record JBILVQ010000053.1, on the reverse strand, counting down.
TTTTTCCTTCTTCTATCTTATTTAATCGAACCAACGAGTAACCAATGATGAATTGTGCAGTATCATTTTCAGGTTCCAATTGCAAAAGGTCCTTGGCGAAATCAAAAGCGCTTTGATAATTCCCATCCTTCATGAATTGTAACGGAACTCTTGCATGTAGCTTCGGATATCCCCCGCCAGGAGCTGCACTGCTTGTTTTCGCTTGTTTGCTTTCTGTTAGTCTTTTGCTTTTGTCGCTCGCCTCTTTTTTGGAAACACTTCTCGGCTGCTCAACGCTTTTACTTTTCTTTTTACCGGAACGTTTTTTTGTCGAAATTTCTACTGAAACCAATTGTTCGTCATTCTCAAGACGAACGGCTTCCTGAGCCACCGGTACACTCACCCCTGCTGTAGAAGTACTACCGGAAACTACCACAACTTTCTCAGCTGCTACATCATCACTTGTAACTATACCATTGTAGTCTTCATTCTTCCCAACAAAAACGTTGGCATCTGCATTTTCTTTTGTTAATGGGATGGCCTTGAATTTATCTTCTGACAGCCTTGCAATAGGTTCAGGAGAATTTTCGGCAACCGAAGTAGGAGCCACTGCAAAATCTTGGTTTACATCCTCCACCGGTCCTTCCGGATTTTTTTGCAACATCTTTTCTTTTTCATGCGCTGTATCCACATAAGTTCCTGCCGTGCCTGCGGATAAAGATTCCTGCTGTACAATAATTTCATCATCCGTTTCTCCTTCTTTGTTCATGGCCATTTTTCCCGGTATCGCTTCCTCCATTTTATTGTAAAAAATACCCCCAATCACAAAAATTAGGGCCACAGCAGCCGCCATGCTCAACATCTTTTTCCAGCCAAAAAGCGGTATTACCCTTGAGCGACTTTCATTCAACACTTTATCCTGTAACTTTTTTACATCCGCCTTAAACTCCGGTTCCTTCATGCTTTGCATCCCCTCCACCATGTCGTTGCACATTTCGCAATCGGCCAAATGCAATTCAACTTTTCGCATGGCAGCACCGGAAAGACGCTGATAAGCATATTCCTGCAAGGTTTGATCGTCCGGACAATCCGAATGGCTTAATATTTCTTCCCCGCCCTTCATTGGTAGATTTTTCCCATTTTTATTTGAAGATTTCTTTTTCCGTTTTGGATGTAACTCTTTACCTGTAACATTTCAAATCCAGTTTCCGCCACAATTTCCGCATAACTTTTTTCCTGAAGGAAAAATAACTCTATGCATTTTTTTTGCCGTGGTTCCAGTCTTTCAATGGCAGATTCAAGATTTTGTAACAGCATTTCTTTTTCTTTTCCTTCCTCAGGATGCAGTTCCATCCCCTTTTCCATAATTCGCCCAAACTTTTTTTCTTCATCGGCACTGAGCGCAACCACTTCCTGCGTTTTTCTTAATTCCATCAAACACTCATTTTGAACAACACGGTACAACCATGATTTAAAATTGTCAATTTGATGTTTGTGTAACAAGGTCATTAGTTTTTCAAAAACCTGCATACAAATATCAGAGGACTTATCGCGATCTTTGTAATATTTGTTGGCCACCGACAAGGCCATAACCGAATAGCGATTAAACAATACCCCCAATGCCTCTTTTTCTCCTTTTTGGGTGAATAGGGCAATTAACTCGGCATCGCTTAAATTGTTCAGCATCTGTGTTTTGAAGTCGCTAAGGTAAGCAAATTGACAGAATTTGAAGAAGCCCTATTTTATATTGCTAATTTTACGGAAATAAATAAGAACCATGTCGCATCATTCCTTTGTACAAGCACTGGATTCCGGTCTTAGGGAATTGTCTAATCCTGCTAAAGTACCCCAGATGGAAGCCTACATGAAAAACTTGTTTCCCTATGTCGGGGTAATGACAACAGAGCGCAGATTACTGTTTAAAGCCTTGGCAGATAAATTTCAATTAAAGAATGCCCCTTTGAATGCTGATTTGGTCTTGGCCTTATGGCAGAAAAAGGAGCGCGAATTTGCCTACGCAGCCATGGATTACATTGCCCTGTTAGAAAAGAAACTGAATGCAAGTCATCTTGATCTTATTCAACAATTGATTATCACTAAATCCTGGTGGGATACCGTGGATTACCTGGCTACCCATGCTGTGGGTGCTATTTTCAAGAATAATCCCGATTTAATTCAAGCGAGCATCAAATCCTGGGTAAAAAGTGATAATATTTGGTTAAACAGAACCGCCATTTTATTTCAATTGACTTATAAGAAGGATACCAATGAGGAACTGCTTTATAACTGCATTAAACAATTAAAGGATAAAAAAGAGTTTTTTATTCAGAAAGCCATTGGTTGGGCCTTGAGAAATTACTCCAGAACCAACGCTGCTTGGGTGCGAGAAACAACGGAGGACCTTCAATTAAGTGGCCTTGCCCGACGCGAGGCCCTGCGGTTGATGTAATGGATAGGTCCAAGTTTATTTAAACCATATCTTTTATTTTCTCTGCCTTCCTTTTCTATCACAAGGATTTTGCCTCTTCTTATGTGCTAAAAGTGATAGGGGATTGAAATTTTTTTTCAATCCTTTATGGAATTTCATTTTTCCTCGCATCCTTCTTTCAACAAAACAATTAAACCAATGAAAAATTTATTTTCCCGAATGATGCTGATGGCTCTTTTATGCCTCGCTTTTCAAATCAATCTTCAGGCAGCGCCTAACAAGAAAATTTACAAAGCCAACGTTGACCGAGCAACCATTTACCGCAGTGGTGCAACCCTTTTTATTAGTCAAGACATTAATCTCTTGCCGGGTATGAATGAAATTGTGTTTGACGGTGTTTCCGCCACCATGGACCAGAATTCTGTAATGGCATATGGCAACGGTAGTTTTACCATTACCGAAGCTCATTATTTTCCTTTTTATACAGAACCTGTAAAAGATACATCACGCCAGGCTAGCAGAATTAGAAGGCAATTGAAATTTTGCACAGACTCTATCATGGAATTTCAATTGAAGTTTGATGAGGTAACAGCCAGAATGGCTACCCTTGAATTGGAGAAGCAACTGCTTACAGCAAACAAATACATCAAGGGTGAAACAAAAAAAGATTCTTTAAGTGTATTTAAAGAAGCCGTTGAGTTAATGCGCAGCAGAATGACGTTGATTACTGCAGATATTTTTAAACTCAAACGAGAACAAAATTTTTTGCAGGAGAAAATCAATTTGCTCAACAACCGTCAGCAGCAACTGAACGAAACCCTTGCAGTGGTTGGTAATAACGCGGGAGAAACCCATTTAAAACATCAAATTGTGGTGAATATCATGGCTGATGTTGCCGGTCCCGCAAAAGTAGCTATTTCCTATTTTATCCCCCAGGCCGGTTGGCTACCACTTTACGATATCAAAGCCTTTGGCAACAAGTCCAAATTGGAATTAGTACAACATGCTAAAGTTTGGCAACAATCCGGTATTGATTTCACCAATGTGAGTATTACGCTATCTACCGGAAACCCCGGGCTATCATTTCAACGTCCTGATTTAAAGCCTTGGGTAATGCAGTTGCAGAGAAAAATAAAGGAAAGAACCAGGGCGGATGCAGGTTCTACTTCAGTGACGGAGGTTGTCACAACAAAAAGCATCAGAGGATCTTACAATGATAGCAGGGATGAGGCGGATGATGTCAAAGAAATGGTTTTGTACGCCAATGATTTTACCGAAAAGAATACCAGTAGTATTTTGGCTGAATACCAAATAAAATTAAAGTACGATTTAGCGAGTGGAAACATTCCAATTTCGGTGTTAATTGGTAAATCAGAATTGGATTCTCAACTAGAATATTACTGTGCTCCTAAACTTGATCAATCGGTTTATCTGCAAGCCAAAGTTACCGGTTGGGAGGAAATGGATTTGATCCCGGGGCAGGCAAGAATTTATTTTGATGGCAGTTATTCCGGAAAAATTAATTTCGATCCTCAGAGCATTGGCGATACTTTGCAAATTGATTTGGGCAAAGATCCTGCCTGGGTTATCACCAGAAAGAAAATGAAAGAAAAAACTACCGACAAGGTATTGCAAGATCAGAAAATCATTCAATATGCTTATCAGATTCAGGTAAGAAATGCAAAAGCCATTGGTGCGAAGCTCATTGTGGAAGATCAGATTCCCTTGTCGAACAACCAAAGTGTTGAAGTCAAATTGTTAAGCAGCAGCAAGGCTATTGAAAACCCTGAAACCGGCATTTTGCGTTGGGAATTAGATCTAAAATCACGCGAAACCAAAAAATTGGATTTTGTTTACGAAGTTAAACATGGGTCTAACATTTTATTATCCAAACAATAGTTGTTTGTTTTCTTCTTCGGGTAGATTGGTTTGACCCGTTGTTTTGAAACAGAAGGGCCCCTTTTTCGGGGCCTTTTCTGTTGATGGATAGCTGCAAACATTGATTTTTTCATTTTGTTTTTCCGGTTTTGCGGGTCAGAAATTTGAGTGTATCTTTGAGCCTCAAACAAACAAAAATGGACCAATTATTACTACCGCTGCATAAATTTAGTGTGCAGGCTTTGCTACTCATTTATTTGATAAAAACAGTATTGTTGTTGATGAATAAAAAAGACAACCTTTTGGGCTTTACCAAAATGGTGAAAGTGCCCGAGATGATTGTCAGCACACTTTTTTTAATTACCGGAATCTGGATGTTTGCCCAAATTGGCAACATAAAAACCTTTCAAATCATCAAGATTGTTGCGGTGTTGATTGCTATTCCGCTAGCTGTGGTGGGTTTCAAGAAGTCTAATAAGTTATTGGCCCTGCTATCCCTTATCTTTTTAATTGCTGCTTATGGTTTAGCTGAAATGAGCAAAAAACAACCCTATCCTGTTAATAAGGTGGAAGGTACTCCGGAGTTGTCTTCTTCAAACAAGGGTGAGTTACTTTTTCAACAGAATTGTACCATGTGTCATGGAGCGGATGGAAAAATGGGAACCCTAGGTGCTAAAGACCTTTCTAAATCTGCCATGAGCAATGCCGATGTGCTTAACATCATCAGCAATGGCAAGGCCGCAATGCCTGCTTACAGCAAAACATTGTCGGCAGAAGATATTGCTTTGTTGGCCGGCCACGTTGAGCAGTTAAGAAAATAAAGTGGGATTTCTTGAAACAGCCAAAGTAGCTGAAACAGCGGTAATGGTGGGTATCATCACCCAACAGCAACCAGAAACTTTATTGAAGGAATACCTTGATGAATTGCGTTTTTTGGTCGAAACGGCTGGTGCTAAACCCCTGCGAACCTTCACCCAAAAAATGGATCATCCCGATTCCAGAACGTTTATCGGCTCCGGAAAACTGAAAGAGATTAAATTGTTTTTGGCCGATAATCCCTTTGATATGCTTGTGTTTGATGATGAGTTAAGTCCGTCACAAACCAGAAACCTTGAAAGGGAATTAGAAATAAAAGTGGTGGACAGAACCAACCTGATCCTCGATATTTTTGCCCAGCGGGCCATCACCTCTTACGCCCGCACACAGGTAGAATTGGCCCAGTACCAGTACATTCTTCCGCGTTTGACCAACATGTGGAAACATTTGCAAAAGCAAAAAGGTGGTATCGGTATGAAAGGTCCGGGTGAAAAGGAAATTGAAACCGACCGCCGGATTATTCGCGATAAAATATCGCTTCTCAAAGAGAAATTAAAGATCATTGATCGTCAAATGACCACCCAGCGGCAGAACCGTGGCGAGCTGGTTCGCGTTGCCTTGGTAGGTTATACCAATGTGGGTAAATCTACCATCATGAACCTGATCAGCAAAAGCGAAATCTTGGCCGAGAATAAGTTGTTCGCAACGCTGGATACTACCGTTAGAAAAGTGGTTATTCAAAATCTTCCTTTCCTATTGTCCGACACGGTTGGCTTTATCCGCAAATTGCCTACCCAATTGGTTGAATCATTTAAATCAACACTGGATGAGGTTAGAGAAGCCGATTTGTTATTGCACGTGGTGGATATTTCGCACACGCGGTTTGAAGACCACATGGCCGTAGTGAAACAAACGCTAAACGACATTGGTGCTGCTGATAAACCGGTGATTGTGGTGTTTAATAAAATTGATGCCCTCGCCCAAACCGAAGCCAACGCCCTCAAAGAACATTGGGAAACCAACAACGAGGAAAGCGAAAAGCCGGGCTTAAAAGAATTGATGGATACCTGGATGAGCAAACAGAATAGTCCGGCCATTTTTATCTCAGCCACCAATAAATTGAATTGGGAAGATTTCAAGGATTTATTGTACCAACGGGTGAAATCTATTCATGAAGTTAGATACCCCTACAATAAATTTCTGTATTAAAGAGCTGTAAAAAATCTTCCCCTAAGATCTTTCCGTTTTTGAAAACATTTTGGATAATTGTTTGTTTGCTTGCTGTGTTGAGTTTAATCCTAATCATGATCCAAATGTTCACTTCCGTTGCTGAAAGACAATCTATCTATCATTATACGGCAGTAGATATAAAAGGGGATAGTCTTCCCCTTAAATCCTTCGAAGGTAAAGTCCTGCTCATTGTCAATACAGCCTCTGAATGCGGCTTTACACCCCAATATGAAGCCCTCGAAAAGTTATACAAAACCTATCGCGCCCAGGGTTTTGAAGTATTGGCCTTTCCTTCAAACGACTTTGGTGGACAAGAGCCTTTGAAAGGGGTGGAAATTTCTAATTTTTGCGAGAAAGAATACCAAACCACATTCCCGATTTTTGAGAAATCGCATGTCAAAGGACCTGAACAAAATCCCGTTTTTCGCTACCTCTCACACAAGGAATTAAATGGCAGGGTAGGGGTTTCACCCATCTGGAACTTCCAGAAATACCTGGTCAACCGAAAAGGAGAAGTTGTAGAATATTATTTACCCACAACATCACCTACCTCAGGAAAAGTCATTCGTCAGATTGAAAAATTATTGCACGAAGCCCAATAAATTTTTCCCAAAATCTTTTTTGTTGGCTTTGCTCACGTGGATCGATAAGCGGCTAAAATACCTATACCAGCAAATTACAGCCTCTGATATCACTGTAATCAAAGCGGCCCAGCACTTCAAAACTTCCATCCGGGTGAATTTTCCCCAAATCTTTGGTTGCAATAAAACTGCAGGAGCACAAATTGGCCAAATCAATAACATTGATTCCTCCGGTCTTTCCTGTTGGGCAATAGGCAAAAGGATCGTTAACCTCTCTGATCAATACCTTCATCCAGGGAGGGGTTTGAAACAAACCCTTTTCGGTGGCGTAGGCCTGCGAGAATAACTCTGTCATCCCATATTCAGCATGAATGCTTTTGGGTTGTAATTTTTCTTGCAAAATCAAATGCAGCTCTTCTCTTGTTATCTCTTTTCCTTTTCCCTTCATTCCACCTGTTTCTAAAATAACGCAGTTACGCAATGGAAAATTGATTCTTTCACAAAGTTCGAGCAGGGCAAAGGTTACTCCAACCAATAAAATCTTCTTTTGATGACTTTGTAACTTTTTTAGGTGCAGCAGAAAATCCTCGTTGAGCGTTGAAAAAAAACCTTGTTCCGGTTGATTAGATGCTTCCATCAATCCGTTCATCATGTAAATGAGCGATGAGTCTTTGCGTTCCAGGTAGGATGGAAGCAAGGCAACCATGATCCAGTCGGATGGTTCTCCATAAAATTGCCTAAAGGTTTTTAAATAACTTTCCCGGTAAATTTCGGGCCGACTGACATAATGAACCGAACGATCCGGGCCACCGGTACCACTGCTGCCAAATTCGAATTGTACCCTTTCACCATCCAGCAATATTTTTTTTCGTTTAAAAAATTCAATCGGCATAAAGGGGATTTTTTCAAGGCGATCCACACTGCCCGGTTCAAGCCCCAGGTAATGCACAAAAGATGCATACACGGGATTTTTAACAACCTGAAAATGAAATACTTCCAAGGCAGCCGCAGCCAATTCGTTTTCCTTGCTACCAAAGACAATTTCCCTTAATGCGGCAATTTTTTTTTCCATTTTCAGGCACAAAGATAAGCAGGCTTTCCCGACCTTTTCATTAGATTTGCACCATGTCAACAGAAACCATCAAAAAATTAAGCGGAGAGGACCTTTTCAAAAATATTATCTCTCACAGCAAGGAATATGGCTTTATTTTCCAATCCAGTGAAATTTATGACGGATTAAGTGCCGTATATGATTACGGGCAAACCGGTGCTGCCCTGAAGAACAACATTCGTCAGTATTGGTGGAAATCCATGGTGCAGATGAATGAAAATATTGTTGGCATTGATGCGGCCATTTTTATGCATCCAACTACCTGGAAAGCTTCCGGGCATGTGGATGCTTTCAACGATCCGCTGATAGATAACAAGGACAGTAAGAAACGCTATCGTGCGGATGTTTTAATTGAAGAACACGTGGCTAAAATTGAGGCCAAAGCCGATAAGGAGGTTGCTAAAGCAAAAGAACGTTTCGGAGAAAATTTTGACGAAGGTCTTTATCGCAAAACCAATGCAAGGGTTGTTGAATATTTGAAGAAGGCAGAAGATATCAATACCCGTTTTAAAGCTGCTCTTGAAGCGAATGATTTGGCCGATGTAAAACAATTGATTCTTGATTTGGAAATAGTTTGTCCGTTGAGCGGAAGCCGCAATTGGACTGATGTGCGTCAATTCAACCTTATGTTTAGTACAGGCATGGGCTCTGTGAGTGAAGAAGCCAGTACCATTTATTTGCGCCCCGAAACCGCACAAGGAATATTTGTTAATTTTTTAAACGTGCAGAAAACCGGTAGGATGAAAATTCCTTTTGGCATTGCACAAACCGGAAAGGCTTTCAGAAACGAAATTGTAGCACGACAGTTTATTTTCCGCATGCGTGAATTTGAACAAATGGAAATGCAGTTTTTTGTTCGTCCGGGCGATGAAATGAAATGGTATGAACATTGGAAAAATACACGCATCCAATGGCATGAGCGTTTGGGATTGGGTGCTGAGAATTATCGTTTCCATGATCACCTGAAACTGGCACACTACGCCAATGCAGCCTGCGACATTGAATTTAATTTTCCTTTCGGATTTAAGGAATTAGAAGGAATTCATTCTAGAACCGATTTTGATTTAAAGAGTCATGAAAAATTTTCAGGCAAAAAATTGCAGTATTTTGATCCGGAATTAAATCAGAATTATGTACCCTATGTGATAGAAACATCCATCGGGTTAGACCGAATGTTTCTTGCTGTTTTGTCGGCATCCTACAAAGAGGAACAATTGGAGGATGGCAGCAGCAGGGTAGTTTTAAAACTTCCGGCAGTTTTGGCTCCCTTTAAGGTGGCTGTAATGCCCTTGCTAAAAAAAGACGGACTGCCGGAAAAAGCCCGAGAGATCTTTGATTTGTTAAAGTTTGATCATGATATCACCTTTGATGATAAGGACAGCATTGGGAAAAGATATCGAAGACAAGATGCCATCGGTACTCCTTTTTGCATCACCATCGACCATGAAACATTAAACGACAATTGTGTTACCATTCGCGACCGGGATACCATGTTACAGGAAAGAATATCGCTTGATCAGTTGCAAACAGTGGTTAATAAAAAGGTCAACTGGCGCTCGGTGTTGGCATAAATTATCCTTGAATTTTAGAAAAAAACATTCCTGACCAATTTGCTTTACCGAATTGAATTTCGTAAACCCCAGAAAATAGAATTAGGTTGAAGGGCAGGGCTAAGTTTTTTATAGAATGATCGATCGGTCGATAAATGCAAGCATCAACTTTATAATTCAAAACAAGAGAATTTTTTTTGGTGTGAACATCTTGAGGAAAACATTTCCCTTGAGGACTTCTTCCATCACTTGTCTTTCCTTCGTGGATTGCAGATTCTAACTATTTCCATCCGGTTTATACGCAAAACGCCCGATGTCTAAACCGTAATTTGCATGTAATCAACGCTTTATAAATCAAAAATCTATTTTATCTTTGCAGCCTGATTTTACCATGGAAAACAAAGATTTTTTTGCACATCCTACCGCCCTGGTTGACGAGGGTTCAGTGGTTGGAAAGGGTACCAAAATATGGCACTTTTCACACATCATGCCCGGTGCTGTTCTGGGTGAAAATTGTAACCTCGGACAAAACGTAGTGGTTTCGCCCGGTGTTGTGCTCGGAAAAAATGTCAAGGTGCAAAACAATGTTTCTATCTACACAGGTGTTACCTGCGATGATGATGTGTTTTTGGGCCCTTCCATGGTCTTTACCAATGTCATCAATCCCCGCTCTGCCGTTAACCGCAAAAACGAATACGCCAAAACCCATGTCGGTAAAGGTGCTTCCATTGGAGCCAATGCCACCATCGTTTGCGGCCATGATATTGGTGCTTTTGCCTTCATTGGTGCCGGTGCGGTGGTTACCAAAAATGTACCCGATTATGCTTTGCTGGTCGGCAATCCTGCCCGCCAAACCGGCTGGATGAGTGAGTATGGACAAAAATTGAGTTTCAATGCTTCAGGAATTGCCCTTTGCCAAGAAAGCGGTGACGAATATCAACTGAAAGAAGGAAAAGTTTCAAAAATAAAATCCGGAAAAGCATGATCAAATTCGCCATCATTGGTGCCGGACACATCGGCAAACGCCATGCTGAAATGATTCAGCGCCACCCCGAAGCTCAATTGGCCGCTATCTGTGACATAAGAAGCAAAGAAGAGGTGGGATTAGCCGATTCGGAGGTTCCGTTTTTTTCCTCGGCCCGCGAAATGCTTGCTGCCGGCCTGGAAGCAGATGTGGTTTCAATTTGTTCACCAAATGGTTTACATGCTGAACATTCTTTGCTCGCCCTTGAACATGGCAAACACATTGTTTGTGAAAAACCAATGGCACTGAGCAAGGCTGATTGTGAGTCTATAATTTACAAAGCCCTGCAAATGCACAAAAATGTCTTTTGTGTGATGCAAAACAGATATTCACCACCTTCGGTTTGGATCAAAGAGGTAGTGGAGAAAAAACTACTGGGCAATATTTTTATGGTGCAGTTAAACTGCTATTGGAATCGTGATGATCGTTACT
>JBILVQ010000246.1:0-4528 GCA_044370375.1 Bacteroidia bacterium | reverse complement strand
GCTGCAAGGAAAGCATGCGATGAATTTCTTTGGATTTTTCTCGCTGAATCTTTCTTGCATATGCATTCATTTGGTTAATGATTTGTCTTGCAATATGCGCAGCAGCGATAGGGTCTTTATCCATAACGACTATCTCAACCGATTCGTATTCAGTTTTGTTAATTGAAATATGATCATTGTATTCTCTTATTAGTTCTAAAGAAGGATTCGCTGGATCGCTTTTTACTTCGTAATGTTTGGCCAAATCAAACTTCTTTATTACGGCATTTCTTACTTCTGAAGATTGAAACAGTTGAAGCAATTGTTCTGCTACGGATTCTTCCCCGTAGGGTACCAGATTAACAGGGTAAACTACTGCTGTAGATTTAAATTTAGGGGTAATAAAATATTTGCTTGAAAAAACCACTCCTGCAAGGGCCGACAGGACGGCAATACCCAACAAATGCCATTTCCATTTATTAAGTAATCCGGGCAAAAATAAGTTTTGGAAATCCTGACTCATGTTTTACGATATTGTTTTTGACATTTTTATTTTTCGTATGTTTTCAATCAGCATAATGATTAATAGCGACAATGCAAGGCTTGAAAAAGTGCTTACCGAAACAATCAACCACCTTACAGGATAAGTTTTTTTCTCTGCCTTGTAGGCCTGATTAACAATAAACTTTGCACTGATGTTTTGTTCAGCATCAATTTTTGCTTCCTCATATTTGGCTTTTATCAGACTTAACTGTTTTATTTCATGATCTAATTTCTCTCGTAATGAAACGTAGGCGCCTCCATACTGAGAAAGAATTTTTAATTTTTCTTCAAGAAGTTTCACACCCGTATTATTGCCTTTGGCAATGGCCATGGCATATTGCTCGTTAAATGCCTGAGCCTGTGTTTCATAATCATTAATACCCAATTCTCTTAGTTTGGTCAAAGAGTCTTCCAGAAACTTAATGAAACCTTTTTGATCATTAAAACTTTTTTCTACAATTTTTAATCCTTGCTGCGCTCTAGCCTTTTGCATTTTGTTCTTTACTGAGTCGAGCAAAGCAACAATATCGTTACAAATATCTGCGGCCATTTGTGGGTTTTTATCCAAAACCGTTACTTTAACCGACATAAATTCTGTTCTTTCAAAGTTGATGTTGTTTTCAAATTCTTTAAACAAAATGGTATTTTTGAATCTGTTCGCGGTATCAATTTCATAATGTTTCATCAAATCGTACTTTGAACAAATCTTTCCTCTAATTTCATCTGAGTTTAGAATTTGAAGCATTTGCTCTGCCTCCTCTTCTTCTCCAAATTTCAAAATATCCTCTTTTCCTGAGGTGTTTTCATTCAACAATGCCTTTGATATGGAGTTGTTTTGTGTAGGAAACATGACCACTACTGCCTTAAATTTTGGTGTAATTAAAAAAGAGGCAATGGTAGATATCAACACGGCTGCCAATCCAATGTAAGAAAGCGGTTTTCTCCATTGAATAATTAATTCGATGACATTTACCGAGTCGAATGCGGTTTGATTCTGGTTTTTTTGCTTTTCAGACATGGTTTTCAAAAAGGAGCGTAAATGTATAAAAATACCGCTAAAACAGGTAAATAAACCTAACTTTCCTGGGTTCCCCTGATGGTTTTTAACAGGGTAAGCGGTTTGATAAGCCCTGTTAACAGGGTGCATATCAGTGCAATTAGACAGTAAATGGCAAATTGACGGGTCCAGTCGAGCACGGTCCCATTTCTTAATGCCATGGCGCAAAGAATCAATAATAGGGCAAAGCCGGCAATCCTGCCAAAGAGCATGTAATTGACCCTAAAATTAAATTTCCGGTAGGCGATGTAAATTTGAACAAGGGCCATCACCGATTGGGTTATTAAACTACTCATGGCACTCCCAACTGCTTTGTGGCTTGGTATAAGGATAAGATTCAAGCCAATATTTAACAACATGCCGGCACCGGCCATAATGTTCAGTTCCTTGAGGTTCCCGTTGGCTGTAAGCAAGGTGCCAAAAACATAGGTGAGGGATACAAAAACAAAACACGTCATCAGCAGCGATAATACCTGAGCCGATTCAGTTACATGGTGTGTATAAAGCAAATGGGTTATTTCTTCTGCAAAGAACCATGTTCCAATGGCACTGCCCAACGAAAGCATCATTAGCAGTGACACAGATAGTTTTACAAGGTCTTCAATTTTTTCTTTAAGTTTTAACATCCTGGCAAAAAGGGGCAATAACAAACCGGCAAATAAGTAGGCAATCATGTTGGCCGCATCCAATAACCGGTAGGCCGATGCATAGATGGAGGATTGTATTTTCCCGTCAGGCAACATCCTTTCTAGCATAACGGCATCAATGCGGTTGTAAAAGGTCATTAACAAAACCAGGATGCCATATGGATAGCTTTTTTTCAGAATGACCATAAAAAATGCCGGGTTCCAACGGAGCTTTTTCATGCCCGCCTTTTCAAGCACCAACACCAATGCTACCAAACATGTAACAAAATAGGCCGCGGTTTGACAATAAATATACCATTCTATTTTAAAGGGGGTGTTTTCACCCCTAATTCCTCCCCAAAGCAGAATAGAGCAAAACAATATCATGATCAAACGGTCTAGTACTGAAATGATGCTGTCGGTTTTAAACAAATGCAATCCCGCCAAATTGCTGCGTAGGTAAAGAATAAAGGAGGCTAAAAACTGATTCAGTCCGAGCAAGGCAACCAACATAATTTGATACCCGCCATAGCCAAGCAACAGCGCGGTTACAAAGGTTCCTACAAAGTACAAACACCCCAGCATGATTCTCAGCATGATGATGCTTGGAACATGCTTTGACAGCAAATGCTGATGCTGGGCTATGTTTTTATTGTTGAAGTTAGTAACGCCAAAATCAAGCAGGATGTTGAATAGAAATGAAAAATTAAACAAGGCATAATACAAACCATAATCACTTGGAGATACTGCGTTTTGAACGGCTCGGTCAATTCCCAAAATCCAAAAAGGCTTGATGAGCAGGTTAAGAACCAGCAGCAGAATCAAATTGGTGATAAATTTTTTTTGCATTTCTTTTGAAGGCTGCAAAGAAAAGGATTTTCCCCCGTCTTGGGTTTATCAGGCTTAACTTGTTAACCGCCATTAACATTTTTATGTTAAGTAAATGTGAGCAATTGCTGTATTTAGGTCGTAAACACGATGTAAATTCGCAAAAACCAGCCCCGTTTGCCAGTTATAGCCGTTAATACCCGATTGTTGCTTAAAGGAAAATTGGAAGGAATCGGAAGGTTTTCTTTTGAAACTCTTCGAAGGATAACCACGAATCATCCCGATTACCAGTTTGTTTTCCTCTTTGACCGGCCCTTTGATCCGGATTTTCTTTTCAGCAAAAACATCACCCCGTTGATCATTAGTCCGCAGGCACGGCACCCCCTTTTGTACATGGCTTGGTTTGAGTTTTCCTTGGCCTCAGTGCTCAACAAATTAAAACCCGATCTTTTTTTGTCCCCCGATGGTTACTTATCGCTGAATGCCAAAGGACCTTGTTTGCCGGTTATTCACGATATTAACTTTCTTCATTTTCCAAAGCATCTTTCTTGGGTGAATGCAAAATATTACAATTACTATTTTCCAAAATTCGCCCGAAAGGCCTCCAGAATTGCTACTGTTTCTGAATTTTCAAAGTCGGATATTGCCCGTCATTACCATATTGATGCTTCATTGATTGATGTGGTGTATAATGGGGTAAACGAAGAATTTGTTCAGCTTCTTCCCGATGAGGTTGATGGTGTCAGAAAAAAATGGAGTCGCGGGTTACCCTATTTTTTTTATGTCGGTTCTTTGCAGCCCCGTAAAAATATTGCCGGCCTTATGAGGGCCTATCAGCTATTTCGCAAAAAATGCGACCAAAAATTTTTATTGTTGATAGCCGGACAAAAATACTTGTGGAATAAGGAAATGCAGGAGGCATTGGATACGCATGAATTTAAAAGCGATATTGTTTTTACCGGCCGACTTTCAGATGAGGATTTGTATGCATTAACCGCTGCTGCTCATTGTGCAACCTATGTGCCTTTTTTTGAGGGATTCGGAATCCCTGTTATTGAGGCCATGAAATGTGGTGTTCCGGTTATTACTGCTGATGTTTCAAGCCTTCCGGAGGTGGCAGGAAATGCAGCGCTGCTAATCGATCCCAATCTTCCGGAATCTATTGCAGATGCCATGGTGAAGGTGGCCATGGATAAAGGTTTAGTGAAGGAACTGGCAGCAAAGGGATTAGAAAGAGCAAAGGATTTTCATTGGGACGCAAGTGCTGATAAACTATGGTTAAGTATGCAAAGGGCAATGAACCCGCTTACCGGCCATGAAAACGTTGGGCTATGTTAAAACCATACCTAAAAAAGAATAGAATAGAAGCTGGTTGTGATGAGGCCGGACGAGGTTGCCTGGCCGGACCTGTTGTAGCCGCTGCCGTCGTGTTGCCGCCCGGTTACAGCAATGAATGGTTGAATGATTCGAAGCAAATCAGCAAGCAGAACAGGGA